>JALYVL010000019.1 GCA_030853285.1 Actinomycetota bacterium
ATACCGCCTGGATGTTGGTCAGCGCCGCACTGGTGCTGTTGATGACCCCAGGTCTCGCGTTCTTCTACGGCGGGATGGTGCGCGCCAAGGGCGTACTGAACATGATGATGATGAGCCTGAGCGCCATGGGTCTGGTCGGCGTGCTGTGGGTTCTCTACGGATATTCGGTCGCCTTCGGTGAGGACAAGGGCGACCTGATCGGCGACCCGACACAGTTCTTCGGACTGAAGGGGTTGATCGGCGGCAACGGCAAGGCGGCCACCAGCGGGGCATCGGCAACCGCAGCGGTGAACATCCCCCTGGTGGGCACGATTCCGGCGACCGTGTTCGTGGCCTTCCAGCTGATGTTCGCCATCATCACCGTCGCACTGATCTCCGGGGCGGTCGCCGATCGGATGCGCTTCGGCCCGTGGCTGGCCTTCGCCGCACTGTGGGCGACGCTGGTGTACTTCCCGGTAGCGCACTGGGTGTTCGCCTTCAACGGAGTCAGCGCACAGGACGGTGGCTGGATCGCGAACAAGCTCAAAGCCATCGACTTTGCCGGTGGTACCGCCGTGCACATCAACGCGGGTGCAGCAGCGTTGGTGCTGGTGCTGATCCTGGGCAAGCGACGTGGCTGGCCCAAGGAGCCGATGCGGCCGCACAACTTGCCCTTCGTGATGCTCGGATCGGGGTTGCTGTGGTTCGGCTGGTATGGCTTCAACGCGGGATCGGCGACGAGTTCCAACGGCGCGGCCGGGAGCACCTTCATCACCACCACCGTCGCCACCTGCGCGGCCATGCTCGCCTGGTTGCTGGTGGAGCGGCTGCGGGACGGTCGCGCCACCAGCCTGGGTGCGGCGTCCGGCATCGTCGCGGGCCTGGTGGCGATCACGCCGTCGTGCTCCTCGGTCAACGTCCTCGGCGCTCTGGCCATCGGCTTGGTTGCCGGTGTGTTGTGCGCACTGGCGGTCGGTCTCAAGTTCCGGTTCGGCTTCGACGACGCGCTGGACGTGGTGGGCGTGCACTTGGTGGGCGGAATTGTCGGCACCTTGATGGTGGGTCTGGTGGCTACCCCGGAGGCGCCCGCCGCGGTCACGGGTCTGCTCTACGGTGGCGGGTTCGACCAGCTGTGGCGTCAAGCGGTGGGTGTCGGCGCCGTTCTGGTGTACTCCATGGTGGCTACCGCGGTCATCGCGTACGCGCTCAAGTTCACCATCGGCCTGCGGGTCGACGACGAGGCGGAGATGATCGGCATCGATGAGTCCGAGCACGCGGAGTCGGCGTACGACTTCGCGCCCCAACGCGGCGGCGGCCTGGCTGCGGCCGGTCTGTCCAAGCCCAACGCGATGCTGGCAGCAGCTGTCGGCAAGGAGGCCTGAGTAATGAAGCTCATCACGGCAATCATCAAGCCATTCACGCTCGACGACGTGAAGTCCGCGCTGGAACAGCTCGGGGTGCTCGGCATGACCGTCAGCGAGGTGCAGGGCTACGGCAGGCAGAAGGGGCACACCGAGGTCTACCGCGGCGCGGAGTACTCGGTGGACTTCGTACCCAAGGTTCGGGTGGAGGTCGTCGTAGACGACGGCGTGGCCGACTCGGTCATCGACGCGGTGGTGGAGGCGGCGCGGACGGGAAAGATCGGCGACGGCAAGGTCTGGGCGTCGCCGGTGGACACGATCGTGCGGGTCCGCACCGGGGAGCGCGGGGTGGACGCCATTTAGCACCGTTTGTCCGCTGTCACCGCGATGTAACACGGCGAGGCCTCGCGTTCACCTGGTGGAAACAATGGCGAGGCCTCGCCGAAACACGCTGTGCGGACCCTCTTAGCTGAGACGAAGGCAGGAGGGTCTATGGCTGTCCCGACGATGGGCGCCTTTCCGACGATGGGTGTGCCCGACACCGGCGACACCGCCTGGATGTTGGCCAGCGCCGCGCTGGTGATGCTGATGACGCCGGGGCTGGCCTTCTTCTACGGGGGCATGGTCCGCGCCAAGGGCGTGCTCAACATGATGATGATGAGCATGTCCGCGATGGCCGTCGTCGGGCTGCTCTGGGTGCTGTATGGGTACTCCGTGGCCTTCGGGCAGGACGAGGCCAACCTGATCGGCAACCCCGTGCAGTACTTCGGCCTAGCCGGGCTGCTGGGCGGGGACAGCAAGGGCGGCAAAGGTATTGCCCTGGTCGGCGATGTACCGGCGACCGTGTTCGTGGCCTTTCAGCTGATGTTCGCGATCATCACCGTGGCCCTGATCTCCGGCGCCGTGGCCGACCGGATGCGGATCGGCGCGTGGATGGTGTTTGCCGGGCTCTGGGCGAGCATCGTGTACTTCCCGGTGGCGCACTGGGTGTTCGCGCTCGACGGCCAGGGCGGCACCGTCGGCGGGTGGATCGTCAACAGGCTCAAGGCCATCGACTTCGCCGGAGGCACGGCGGTGGAGATCAACGCGGGCGTCGCCGGACTGGTGTTGGCGGTCATCCTCGGCAAGCGGCACGGGTGGCCGCGCGAGCCGATGCGACCGCACAACCTGCCCTTCGTCATGCTTGGCTCCGGACTGTTGTGGTTCGGCTGGTACGGGTTCAACGCCGGCTCGGCCTACACCGCGAACGGAGCGGCGGGCACCACGTTCATCACCACTACCGTCGCCGCGTGTGCCGGGATGCTGGCCTGGCTGGCGGTGGAGCGACGCCGGGATGGACACGCCACCAGCCTGGGTGGTGCCTCGGGCGTCGTCGCCGGGCTGGTGGCGATCACGCCGTCCTGCTCGGCCGTGAATGTGTTGGGCGCGTTGCTCATCGGGGTGCTGGCCGGAGCGTTGTGCGCGTTGGCCGTCGGACTCAAGCACCGGTTCGGTTACGACGACTCGCTGGACCTGGTCGGGGTGCACCTCGTTGGCGGCATCGTCGGCACTCTGTTGATCGGTCTGGTCGCCGCCCCGGAGTCGCCGGCGGGCGTGGCGGGCTTGTTCTACGGAGGCGGGGTGGACCAGCTGTGGCGCCAGGCGGTCGCCGTGATCGTCGTGCTCACCTACTCCCTGGTCTGCACCACCGCCATCGCCTTCGCACTCAAGTTCACCATCGGCGTGCGGATCGACCACGAGGGTGAGCTGCGCGGCATCGACGAGACCGAGCACGCCGAGTCGGCCTACGACTTTGCACCGTCGCACGGCGGTGGCATGCGGCGGGACCAGGTATTCAGTTCCGCCACGATGGGCCAGTGAGCGCGTGGTGACCGCCGAGGAGCTGACCCAGGCCCGTGCGGCTCTGGCCGGCGGTCCGGGGCGCTCGCCGAGTGCACTCAGGGCGGCGCTGCTGGAGGTGCACGAGGACTGGCTCTGCGCCCGCGCCACGGAACTCGGGATGGGACCCGACAGCGGCATCGCGCTGGTGGCGGTCGGGGGGCTGGGACGGCGTGAGCTGCTGCCGCACTCCGACCTGGACCTGCTCTTGGTGCACGACAATATCGAGGCGCCGGAGCTGTCCACTGTGGCCGATGGGCTGTGGTACCCGTTATGGGATGCCCACGTGAAGCTCGACCACAGCGTGCGCACACCCGCGCAGGCGCTGGCGGTCGCCGCGCAGGACATCACGGCCGCACTGGGCATGCTGGAGTGCAGGTACATTGCCGGTGACGAGGCAGTCTCAGCGCAGCTGATCGGCCCGGTCCGCCAGCAGTGGCGGGCCAATATTCGGCACCGTCTTGACGAGCTCGCCGAGCAGACGCATACGCGGTGGGAGCGCAGCGGCGAGGTAGCGCACCGCGTCGAGCCCGATCTGAAGCACGGCCGTGGTGGGTTGCGGGACCTGCAGCTGTTGGATGCCTTGGCACTGGCCCAGCTGACCAACCGGACGCCCGGACTGAGCAGCCGCACCCCCGGGGGCGGCCTGGTTGAGGCGCACGCGTTGATGCTGGATGTCCGCACCGAGCTGCACCGGGTGGCCGGTCGGGCTCGGGACGTCTTGCGCGCACAGGACGCCGACGAGGTCGCCGCCGCGCTGGGCGTAGGGGATCGATTCGCGCTGGCCCGGTTGCTCAGCGATGCTGCCCGCACGGTCAGCTACTCGGTGGAAATCGGTCTGCGTACCGCTCGCGCCGCGTTGCCTCGGCGGGGATTGGCCGGCTTGCGGCGTGCGCCCGCCCGCCGCCCGCTGGCCGAGGGTGTGGTGGAGCATGCCGGCGAGGTTGCCCTGGCCCGTGGGGCGGTCGCTGCGGCCGATCCCGGGCTGGCGCTGCGGGTGGCGCTGGCCTCGGCGCGAACGGGCCTACCGATCACCGGGTCTACGTTGATTGCGTTGGCGGATGCCCCACCGCCGGCCGACCGGATGTGGCCACGGCAGATGCTTGGCGAGCTGTTGGCGCTGTTGGGCACCGGTCGATCGGTGATTGCGGCGATCGAGGCTTTGGACCGGGTGGGTCTGTGGTGCACGCTGCTGCCGGAATGGGCTGCTGTGCGCGACCTTCCGCCCCGTGACGCGGCGCACGTGTGGGCGGTGGACCGGCACCTGATGGAGACGTGCGCCTTCGCGGGCGCACTGTGCGCGCGAGTGTCCCGGCCGGACCTGCTGCTGCTCGGTGCGCTGATTCACGACCTGGGTAAGGGCATCCCCGGCGACCACAGCATCACCGGTGCCGGGCTCTCTGTCCAGATCGGTACCCGGCTCGGTCTGCCCGCCGCCGACGTCGCAACTTTGAGTGCGATGGTGCGCCATCATCTGTTGCTACCGGTCACCGCGACCAGGCGTGACCTTGACGACCCGGCGACCGTGGCTTCCGTGGTGCAGGCGGTCGCCGGGGACGGCGCGCTGCTTGAGCTCTTGCACGCCTTGGCCGAAGCAGACTCCCTCGCCACCGGGCCCGGTATGTGGAGCAGCTGGAAGGCCTCGCTGATCGAGGATTTGGTCGCGCGTTGCCAGCTGCTCGCGCGCGGGGAACCGTTGCCTGTGCCCGAAGAGGCGAGTGCGCAGCAGCGGGAGCTCGCGCGGTCCGGCGGCTTGCACGTCACCATGCACCCCGGCTCCGACGGGCACCCGATGACAGTCACGGTGATCGCCCCCGATGGTCCCGGGGTGCTGGCCTGCGCGGCTGGTGTGCTGGCCTTGCACGCCCTGCGGGTGCACTCCGCGTCGGTGCGCGCTGTGGGTGATGCGGTGGTGGACAGTTTTTCGGTCTCGCCGCGTTTTGGTCAGCCACCCGAGGGCGGACTGATCCGTCAAGATCTGTCACGGGCATTGCGGGACGAGGCGGAGCTGGCGAGGCGGCTGGCGGCGAAGGAGTCCGCGTACGGCGAGGCGGCCACGAGCAGTACGTCGGCGGCCCGAGTGCTGTGGTTCGACAACCCGGGCGGTCCGGTGGTGCTGGAACTGCGGGCGGGTGACCAGACAGGACTGCTGTACCGGGTGGCCACCGCGCTTCAGCAACGTGGTGTGCGGGTCGCCTGGGCACGAGTAGAGACCCTGGGCTCCGCGGTGGTCGACGCTTTTGGCCTGGACCTCGGTGCGGGCGATACTGCGCGCCGCCGCGCTGAACTTGGCGCAGCGGTGCTTGCCGCCGTGGCGGACTGAGCGCGCGCGAGTTGGTAGCGGTTAACTGCCGTCTTCGGTGGCGTTGGTAGTACTCGCAGTACCCTCACGCAGCACGAACTTCTGGATCTTGCCGGTCCCGGTCTTGGGCAGGTCCCCGAAGTGCACCTGCCGCGGCGCCTTGAAGTGTGCGATGCGGCCGCGCACGTGCTCGATCAGCTCGCGTTCGTCCGCCTGTTCACCCGGTCGCAGGGTCACATGGGCGACCACGATCTCGCCCCACTTCTCGTCCGGCACGCCGAGCACTGCGCTCTCCTGTACGGCGGGGTGGGCATCCAGCGCCTGCTCGACCTCGATGGAGGCGATGTTCTCCCCGCCGGAGATGATGACGTCCTTGGCGCGGTCGCGCAGCTCGATGTAGCCGTCGGGGTGCATGACGCCGACGTCACCGGTGCGAAACCATCCTTCGTGGTTGGCTTCCTGCGTCGCCTGCTCGTCGCGGTAGTAACCGAGCATCACGTTGTTGCCCCGCAACAACACTTCCCCGACGGTGCTCCCATCGGCGGGCACATCCGCACCGTCGGGGCCCAACACCCGCAGCGGAACGCTGACCAGGTTCGCGACCCCCTGACGTGCCTTGAGTCGCGACTGCTCGGCGACGTCGAGCGAGTTCCACTCCGGCCGCCAGTCGCAGATTGCCGCAGGCCCGTACGTTTCGGTCAGCCCGTACAGATGGGTGACGTCGAGGTTGAGCTCGGTCATTCGCTGAAGCAGGGCCGGGGAGGGTGGGGCGCCGCCGGTGGAGACCAGCACGGTGCGCTCAGCGGGTGCGTCGACCTCCGCGGCCAGCCCGATGAGCACCGTCGGGGCGGCGCACAGGTGGGTCACGTTCTCCTCGCGGATCGCGCGCCAGATGTTCTCCGGCGCCACTCTGCGCAACGCAACGTGGGTGGCCCCGGCGGCGGTGACCGCCCAGGGAAAGCACCACCCGTTGCAGTGGAACATCGGTAGCGTCCACAGGTATGCAGAGCCGGCCTCAAGCCGAGTCTGCGCCGTCATGGCTAGCGCCTGCAGGTAGGCGCCGCGATGGGAGTACATCACGCCCTTGGGCTTTCCGGTGGTGCCACTGGTGTAGTTCAGCGACAGCAGCGACCACTCGTCGGTCACCGGCACCCGCAGCGGTGCAGCGGCCGCGAGTAGTCCTTCGTAGGTGTCGTCCGCGCCGCCGGAGATCACGACCGCGAGCTCGCGTTCGACGCGGTCGGCCACGGCGCGACCCAGCTCGAGCACGTCGGTGTCCACAATCAGCACGGTGGACCCGGCGTGGTCGACGATGTAGGCCAGCTCGTCGGCACTCAGGCGAGTGTTCAAGGCGTTGAGCACGGCGCCGGCCAGGGGCACCCCGTAGTGCGCCTCCAGGGCGACGCCGGTGTTCGGGGCGAGCACCGACACCCGGTCACCGGCCTGCACCCCCAGGCCGGCCAGCGCCCCGGCCAGGCGTTCGCAGCGGTCGGCCAGCTCGCCATAGGTGCGCCTAACGTCCCCGTCGACCAGCGCGAGGCGATCACCGTGCACCACCCGCGCCCGGTCGAGGAATGCGGTCGGGGTGAGCGGGACGGGTCCGAACGGCGTCATACTCACCGAGCTTAGGCTCGCGGTTACTCGCTTGGTAGCGGTTACAGACCCGCGCCGGTGGAGTTGGTGGTACTTGCAGTACCCCCAAGTGGTCGCACCATCCCGCGCCCGGTCACCAACGGCAGGTCCAGGGCGGTCAGCACCCCGGGTGCCGCCTGTACCACGGCGGGGATGGCATTGACCAGCCGCATCGCCGTCGCGTTCAACGTCGCGTCGTTGTGCACCCCGGTCCGGCTGTGTGACACCAGGTCCAGGGTGTAGCTGGGCTCACCGGTGATCTCGATCCGGTAGTTGCCCTCAGGTCCGACCGGCTGGCGCCAGTGCGGTGCGAGGTCGCTGCGCAAACGGGTGACGTGCTCGAGGACGAAAACCTCCGCGTCCCCCACCATCCCGCGCACCTCGAAGCGCAACGCGGCCGCGGAGCCCACCTCGATGCGCCCGGCGGCGACGTCGAAGCTCTCCGGCGCCGCCTCCCGCTCGTAGATCTCGGTCACCGCGTCGAGCTGGACGTCCAACCCGGCAGCAAGCTGGCGGACCACGCTTCCCCAGGCCAGAGACAGCACCCCGGGTTGCAACAGCATCGGGATCTCGGCCAGCGGCTGGCCGAAGCCCATGATGTCGAACAGCACGGTCGCGTTGTTGTACGTGGCGTAGTCGACGATCTCCAGGCAGTGGATCTTCTCGATCTCCCGGCACGTCCCGGACAGCACCAGCGGCAACCAGTCGTTGGCGAAGCCGGGGTCGATCCCGTTGACCCACAGCGAGGAGCCACCGTCAGCACAGGCCTGCTGCAGCGGCTTGAGGATGGAGTCGGGGACGGTGCCTTCCGGGTACTGCAGGAACACCGGACCACTGGCCACGACGTTGATTCCCGCGCGGAGGATTCGTTCGAGATCGACCAGCGCCTCGGGCAGTCGGTTGTCGCTGATCGCGGTGTAGACCACACAGTCCGGCTGCGAGGCGAGCAGTGCGTCGCCGTCGTTGCTGGCGAGTACTCCGAGCTCACAGTCGAGCCCGGCGAGCTGTCCTGCGTCGAGGCCAGCCTTGGCGGCACTGGACACCCACACACCTGCCAGTACCAGCTTTGGGTGTGCGTTGATCCCGGCCAGTGCGTAGCGGCCCACATTGCCGGTGCTCCATTGGACGACGCGGTAGGTGCTCACAGGTCCGGTAGCCCTAGGCTGAGGTTCGGGGTTTGCAGGCCGCCGTCGACCTCCAGAACCTTGCCGGTGACGTAAGACCCGGCAGGAGAGCAGAGGTAGAGCACGGTGGCGGCGATGTCTTCGGGGTCGCCGAGGCGCTGTAGGGGCGTGGCTTGCTCCATCGGCGTCCGGATGCTCTCGTTCGCGGCCACGACCTCCAGCGCCGAGGTGAGCACGGACCCCACCGCGATGCCGTTGACCCGGATTCGCGGGCTCAGATCGGTACTCGCCAGCCGGGTGTAGTGCGCGAGTGCGGCCTTGGCGGTGCCGTAGGCCAAGAATCCGCGTCCGGCCAGGCGTCCCATCACCGAGGACATGTTTACGATGGCACCGCCACCCGCCGTTTTCAGCATCACCGGCACCGCGGCCGTGATCAGCGCGTGGGCCGTGGAGACGTTGAAGTGGAACGCCGACTCCATGAACTCTGCGTCGGTCTCCAGCAACGGGCGGGGCATGGTCCCGCCGACGTTGTTCACCACGATGTCCAGCCGGCCGAACTCGGCGCGCGCCGTCTCGGCCAGTGCGGCAACGGCATCGAGATCGTTCAGGTCGGCGGCCACCACATGGGCGCGCCGACCGGCGGCGCGAACCTGCGCAGCCACTTCGTCGAGCTGGCCGGCCGTGCGTGCAGACAGAATCACGTCCGCCCCGGCTTCGGCGAGGGCGACGGCGGTGGCGGCGCCAAGGCCTCGTCCGGCCCCGGTGATGACAGCTACCTGGTCGGCGATCCGAAAACGGTCCAGGATCATGGTTCTCCCGTGAGTTCGATGGCGGCTTGGACGAAATCAGTGAAACGGGCTGGCAGGGCGCGGAGTCCGGCAAGGTCGTCGGCCATCCAGCCTGGTGGTCACCATAGAGCCACGCGCCGCTGGGAATCGACCAGTCGCTGCACCGGTCACTGTTGCTGGTGCGCACGGCGGTGCAGCCAGTGGCGTGGCTGATCGGGCTGGATCCGCAGCGCGGTGATCGCCGTCGCGAGCATCTCGTAGTGCCCGACCAGTAGGCACAGCTCGATGCACTTCGCATCGTCGAGATGGTGGGCCAGCGCCGTCCAGTTGGCATCGTCAAGGTCGCGCTGCGCGTCCAGCATGTCTACGGCGGCGAAGATCGCCTGCTCGCGATCCGACCACCCGGACGCGGCGGGGCCTACCTTGACCCGATCCACGTCCTCTGCGGTGACGCCCGCGCGGCGACCGAGACGGACGTGATGGTCGAACTCGTATCGGGACCCGCGCAGGTGTGCCACCCGCAGGATGACCAACTCGCTCTCCCTG
>JALYVL010000020.1 GCA_030853285.1 Actinomycetota bacterium
CTCCCAGTGAACACCGAGGGGCAGGAGAGGTGAACAGAACATGACCGTCCTCCGCGGCCTGCGCAGGGACTGATCACCATGCAGATCCGCATCCGGTGGGCGGCGAGCGCAACGAGGCCTCGGCTCGACGCTCGCTCAACGCCGGTAGACCTCGTTGCCGCCGACGACCGTGGCCTGCACCGGCAGCTCGGCGATCTCCTCGGGGGCGCAGGTGAACGGGTCACCGCCGAGCACCACGAAATCGGCCAGCTTGCCGACCTCGATCGAGCCCTTCACGGTCTCCTCGGAAGTGACGCGGGCGGCGGCACTGGTGTAACCGGCCAGGGCATCGGCGGGGCTGACGCCTTGTTCGGGGCCCAGCACCGCTCCCCCGCGGGTCCGCCGGTTGACGGCGGTCGCGATGGTGAACAGCGGGTTGACCGGTGTCACCGGGCAGTCGCAGTGCAGCGCGTAGCGCAGCCCCGCGGCCAGCGCGGACGCCACCGGGCTGATCCGAGCGGCACGATCGGGACCTAGAAAGCGATCGCGGTGCCGGTCGCCCCAGTAGTACACGTGATTGACGAAGATCGAGGCGCCCACGTCCATGGCGGCCATCCGAGCAAGCTGGTCTTCGCGAATGGTCTGGACGTGTTCCAACCGGTGGTGCAGACCCGCGTTGGGTCGGTCGGCCTGGGCCTGCGCGATCGCATTGAGAGCTTGCTCGATGGCTTCGTCGCCGTTGGTGTGTATCGCCACCTGCCGACCCACTGCGTGGACCCGCGCGACCATCTCAACCAAATTCTCGGTGGGAATGACCATCGCGCCACAGCTGCACCCGCCTAGGTCGTGGTACGGGGCGCTCAGGGCCGCTGTGTGCAGTTGGATGGATCCGTCGGCGATCAGCTTGACTCCACCGATGCGGTACCAGTCGTCTTCGCGCTCCGGCTCCCTGGCCACCTGGTCCAGGACGTCGATCCCGAGGTAGAGCCGGGCCCGCAACGGCAGCTGGTCGGCGTCGCGCAGCTCGCGGTAGGAGGTAAGCATCTCCGCCGTCACGTACATGTCGTGAAAGCTGGTGACCCCGACCTGCGCCATCCGCTGCAGCGCCTCGGTCAGTGCGGGACGTGCGCCGTCAGTGGCGAACGGCCGGGACTGGTCGTAGACCAGGCTCATCGCCGGGGTTTCCCGGAGTTCCCCCGTCGGTGCACCATTGGCATCGCGAACAATCTCGCCGCCCACCGGATTCGGGGTCTGCGCATCGATGCCGAAACGGGCGAGCACCACCGAATTGACGTACACCGCGTGCTCCGAGAGGTGCCGAACCTCCACCGGATGCTGCGTGCTCACCCGGTCCAGGTCGGCGATGGTGAGGCCGCGGTCGTCGGCCACGAGGCTGTCGTCGAATCCCGACGCGTGGATCGGCTCCCCGATCGGCGTGCTCACGGCCCGGGCCGCGAGGGCCTCGACCAGCGCCTCGATCGTGGGGCACTGCTGCGCGTGGGCGTCGACATTGCTCAGCTGCAGGCCCCACATCAACGGGTGCAAATGCGTCTCGATAAAGCCGGGCACCACGGTCGCCCCGGCGAGATCGATCACCTCGGCTCCGCGCCCGGCCTGCTCGTGCACCTGGGCAGCACTACCGACGGCGCCAAACGTGCCGTCGCGGCACCACAATGCCGTCGGCGACGGTCCGGCACCACCAGCCATGGTCTTGATCGTCCCGTTCAGGTAGATCCGGTCGACCGACATGCTGTTACTCCAGTTCGCTTAGTCCGCCCCCGTACCTGTCTCCGTTCACACCGTCATCGTTGAGCGGAGTACTCATCGACCCGTGCTCGTACCGATCCATCAAGGCCGCGGGGAATGATGCTGAGTCGCTCCAAGATATCGAGGCTGACCTCGATCCGCCCTGTCCAGTCTGGGGAACAGTCGCAGAGCATGAGGGTGGCTTCCACCATTGCCTCCAGAGACTCCGGCAGGAAGTGGCTGGTGCCCACCAGGTCACCGGCCACCCTGATCGCGCCGTCAGTCAGCACACCGGACCGGGGCCGAATCGCATTGACGCGGACACCTGTCCCGTTGAGCTCGGCGGCGAGGATGTTGGTGAGGCGGTCCAGGGCCGCCTTGGATGCCCCGTAAATTCCGGTCCCGAAGATCGAGTCGTCCAATCCCGTGCTTCCGTCGGTCCGCGGCTGCACCTCCCGCAACCGGGCGGTACCGCTGCTCAGGTTGACGATCCACCCCCCGCCTCGCTCGATCATTCCGGGGATTACCGCTTGCGCCAGGTCCAGCGGTGCGTGGAAGTTGACCTCGAACGCCATCCGTCTGCGCTTGAGCGGGTATTCCCGGCTCGGCTGGTACACCGCGGCCGCCGCGTTGTTGACCAAGATGTCGATCGGTCCGCCCAGCTTGTCCTGCGCCTCCGCCGCAATTCCCGCGCGGGCCTCGGCGTCCTCCAGCGCCGCCACGATGCACACGGCAGTGCCACCGGCCGCCCGAATCAGCTCCGCGGTCTCGGTGAGGCTGCCGGGTAGCTTCGAGCTTTCCCGCAGGGTGCGTGCCGTGATGGCCACGGACGCGCCCTCCGCGGCCAAACGCCGGGCCAAGCCTGAACCGATCCCGCGGCTAGCACCGGTGACCAGCGCCCGACGACCCCCAAACCGACCGGTCACGAGTTGACCACTGAAGTGTCCGGCGTCGCCGGAAGCAGCGCCGTGCGGCCAGCGCGGTGGAACTCGGCCCGCAGGGCCGCGCGGGCCTCATGGCCGAAGGGGACGTAGGCGTCGGTGCGCGGCGGCATCCACCACACGTGCGGCGCGTCCCAGCCGGTCGCGCGCAGCGGAATCTTGCTGACCTTGCCGTTGGCCGTCATCGGGATGGTGTCGACGACGCGGACGAAGCGCGGCTTCCACTTCGTGCCGAGGTCGGACTGGGCGGCGAGGAACTCGGCGAAGTCGTCGGGATCGAAGACGGCGCCCTCGGCGAGCAGCACGCTGAGCATCAACTGGTCCCCGGTGTGCGGGTCCGGCACGGCGTACCCGAGCGCACCCGTGAACGGCGTGTAGCGCGAGACGATGCGTTCGACCGGGGCGGTCGCAAAGTTCTCCCCGTCTACCCGAATCCAGTCCGAGGATCGACCAGCGAAGTACAAATAGCCTTCGGGGTCGCGGTAGGCAAGGTCTCCGCTCCAGAAGTCTTGACCATCGCCCTTGAGCCGGTCGGCCATGGCCTCAGGGTTCTTGTAGTAGCCCTCGAAGAACGCGCCGCGGCCGACGGCGACGATCTCACCCGTGGCCTCCGCGGCGTTGAGCAACATGCCGTACTCGTCGATCTGCGCGGGCGGGCAGACCTCACCGGCTTCGTTACGCAGCTCCACGGTCAGCCCCTCGGCGGGGCGGCCGAGGGAGTTCGGCGGCGAGCCGGGGACGGGCGTGATGCGCATGATGCCCTCGCTGGCCCCGTAGCCCTCACGGATCGATACGCCGAACCGCTGGGTGAACGCGGAGATCTCCGCGGGCGACGCTTCCGAGCCGAAGGCGACCTCGAGTGCCGAGTCGCGGTCGCGCGGATCAGCCGGGGTGGCCAAAATGTAGCTGAGCAGCCGGCCCACGTAGTTGAAGAAGGTGACGTCGTACTCGTGAATGTCGCGGATGAAGCCCGACGCCGAGAACTTGCGCACCATCACGATGGTGGCGCCCACCTGCACCGCGGTGGACAGGTTCATCATGACCGAGTTGCCGTGAAACAGCGGCATCGACAAATGGGTCACCGAGTCCCGGCGCAGCGAGACCCGCTCGGTCATCTTCCCCGTCAAGGCGGCCAACCGACCCTGCGTGCAGATCACAGCCTTGGGTGCGCCCGTCGACCCGGAGCTGAACAGCAAGAGCAGCATGGCCGCCGGGTCGGGCAGCTCCTGCGGGAGGCTGGCGCCGCGGTGCGGCGCCAGCAGCTTCGCGTAGGCCTCCGATGAGATGTCGTACACCCGCTCAGGCGGGATCGGCAGCGCCAACTCAGCCAGGTCGGCCGAGTAGAGCGGCTCGGTGATCAGCAAGTCGCAGTCGGTGTGCCGAATGTCCTGGGCCAGCTCCTCCCCCCTCCGGGTGGAGTTGACGCCGACCAGGACGTCACCGGTCAGTCCCGCGGCGAGTAACCAAAAGACGTAGTCGGGCACGTTCTGCAGCAGCACCCCGACGTGCTTCTGGGTACGTCCCGGCCCCGGCGAGAAGGTATCCAGCACCGCCGCACGGGTGGCCGCCTCGGCCACCACCTCTTCCCAAGTCCAGCTACGTCCCTCGAAGCGCAGCCCCACTTTGGGGTCGCCCTCTCGAGTACGGATGATCTCCGCATAGGTGTTCAACGACGTCCTCCTTGAGTTGAGCAAGCGCTTGGTATAATACCGGTAACGATTCCCTCGTCAATAAGCGCACTCTCGGTCAGCGCGAGACGGTGGCGCATGACTTTGCCGGTGGCGTTGCGGGGCAGCGCCTGGTCGGTGAGCATCCACCGGCTGGGCAACTTGTAACGGGCGATACGGTCGCGGAGAAATTCGGTGAGCCCCTGCTCGGTGACCTCGGCACCGGCCTTGACGACCACCACCGCGGCCACTTCCTGGCCCAGGTCATGGTGATCAACCCCCAGCACGCTGCACTCCAGCACTGCTGGGTGCTCGGTCAGGACGCTTTCCACCTCCGCCGGGTAGACGTTCTCCCCGCCCCGGATGATGAGGTCCGAGCGGCGGCTGCTCATCCGCAGGTGCCCGTCCAACATCGTGCCGAGGTCCCCGGTGCGCAACCACCCCTCGGGATCGATGGCCGCAGCCGTCGCTTCGGGGTCGTTCCAGTACCCGAGCATCACCTGAGGTCCGCGCACGCAGATCTCCCCCTCCACCCCATCGATAACCCGGGCGCCCCCCTCGTCGCGGATCTCGACCGCCATGGTCACTACCGGGGTGCCCACCGAGTCGGGATATCTGGCCAGGTCTGCCGCCGTGGCCAGGGTCGCGGCGGTAGACGACTCGGTGAGGCCGTAGGTGGTGCCCAGCGACCTACCGGCTATCGGCAAAGTCGCCCGCAGTGCGCGTTTCAGGGATTCCGAGGACGGTGCCGACCCCAGGGACAACACCGTGAACGACGACAAGTCGTAACCGGAGAGATCACCGTGCTCGATCAAACGGCTGGCCATGGTTGGGACCGCCCCCCACTGCGTGATCCGCTCCCGCTCGATCAACCGCAGGATTCGGTCGACCTCGAACCGCCCGGTGTAGATCACCGCGGTGTCACCGAACGCCAGCCGCGGCACGGCGAGGTTGTGCAGGGACATGATGTGAAACAACGGGCCGGTCATCAGAAAGCGCCGAGGCGCCGGGACCACGCCCAGCTCCGCGGCCACCGCGTCGATGACCTGGAAGTAATCTTTGGCCGCAATTACGTTGCGGTGCGAGTGCGTCGCCCCCTTGGCCCGCCCCGTCGTGCCGCTGGTGAAGAGAATGACCGCGGGCTCGTCCTCCGCCATGGTGTCCACGGGCAACTCGGCCGCACGGTGGCCCAGGCTCAGCCGTGGGACGTCGTCCTCGGTGGACAGCACGGGCACGGCCACCTCGCCGAGCAAGGCCCGCCGTGGTGCGTCCGCGATCACCAGCTTGGGCGTGCACTGGGTCATCGCGTAGGCGACCTCGCGGGCCGACCACAGCGAGTTCATTCCGACCACGATTGCCCCGAGCGCGGTGGCCGCCCAGAACGCCACGATCCACTCGGCGTTGTTCGCCGAGAAGATCGCCACCCGGTCGCCCTTGCCGATGCGGTAGGTCAGCCGCATTTCCTGACTCAGCGACGCCACCCGGCGCAGGTGTTCGGCGTAGGTCAGCCGCAGCTCTCCGCACACCAGGTATTCCCGATCGCCGTACCGCGCGGACTCCTTGAGCACTTCCAGCAGGCACCGGTGCCTGTTCTTGAACACCGGCATGCGGTGCCCGCGGACGTCCTCCTCGACGACCTCGAATCTTGTCCCGGGTGCCGTGACCCTGGCCAGCGCTGCGACGCGCGGTTCCGGTGTCTCGGACTGGACGGTCATGCGTGGTCCTTTCTGCGCACCCCGATGAGGCCGCACCGTTGGGCTGAAGGGTGTGCGGTCAGCGGATGGTGAGCTGCCCGCCGTCAATGTTCCACGCCTGGCCACTGACCCAGGCCGCCTGGTCACTGGCCAGGAACACCGCGGCGAAAGCGACCTCCTGCGCGGTTCCTGCCCGGCCGAGGGGGATGTTGGCCGCCACGTAGGAGCGCCATACCTCCGGCGCCAGGTCATCGAGCCGGCTGGTATCGGTGACACCCGGGCACAGGGCGTTCACCCGGATATCCTGCGCACCAAGCTCTTTGGCCATCGATGAGGTCAGCGACTGCACCCCGGCCTTCGAGGCGGCGTAGGCGGCGGTTGCCGCCCCGCTGGTCTTGCCCCCGATCGAGGAGATGTTGATGGTGCTGCCACCCTGACCCTGGGTGATCAGGCGCTTGGCGAAGGCTCGGCTGACCAGGAACGTGCCACGCAGGTTCACCCGCAGGACCTGATCCCATACGTCAACGGGCAGGTCCATCACGGGCACCCGGTCACCGGCGCGGGCGGCGGCGGCGTTGTTCACCACCACGTCGACGCGGCCGCACTCGGCGAGAACCTGCTCGGCCAGGGCATCGACGGCCTGCTCGTCAGACACGTCGGTGACCACCGGCGTCGCCCGCCGGCCGAGCGCGCGAACCTCCTCGGCCACCGACTCGATGTCCCGCCACTTCGGGCCGCATCAATGATGACCGGGCTACCCATCAGCTCGCTTTCATACGCGGTGCCTTGTTGCTACTCATTCTGGGTCGCTCACGCCGACGCCCCGATAGGCGCACCGTCTTCCAGCGCGTCAGCCAGTTCCGCCGTCACCTCAGCGCCACTGCCCAGGGTGAAGGCGATGTGCCGGCCCCAGAGAAAGTAGCGGTGGATCGGATAGTCGATGTCGGCGCCGATGCCGCCGTGCAGGTGCTGGGTGGCCCGCACCGCCCGCAGCCCGCCGCGCGAGGCCCAGTACTTGGCCACCAGGGTCGCCGCCTCTGCCTCGTCCTCACACCCGGTGTCCATCAACCACGCGGCCCGCTGCGTCGTCAGCCGGATGCTTTCGGTGTCCAGGTAGGCGTCCGCGGCCCGCACGGCCACCGCCTGGTTGGTCGAGAGTGGACGACCGAACTGGACGCGCTCAGAGGTGTAAACCGCGGTCATCCGCAGTGCCTCCTCGCACACCCCGATCTGCAGCGCCGACAGGGCCAGCCGGGCCCGGCGCCGGGTCCAGGCGACGATGGCCGCGCCGTCGCCGGGCAGCCGCTCACCCGCCGAGACGGTGACCCCGGCCAAGCTGAGCGCCGCGTTGCTCTCCCGGTTGGTGACCTCCAGCGGGGTGATCCTCACCCCGGCGCGAGCGGTCGGAACCACCATCACCGCCAGCTCACCGGACTCGAGGGCCACCGGGACGACGATGGCATCGGCCACCGCGGCGGCAGGCACGGAGAACAGCTCGCCCGACAGCAGCCAGCCCTCGCCATCGGCCACCGCGGAGACCGCGGCCTGCTGCCCGGGCGCGGTGTCGAATGCGCCGGTGAGCAGGAGCGACCCGTCGAGTAGCCCGGGCAGCCACTGCGCCACCTGCTCGGGGCTGCCGAACTCAGCCAGCGGCAGTGCAGCCGTGGCGAGCGCAGACCACAGCGGAACCGGCGCCACCCGACGGCCCTGTTGCTGCAGCAGGGTCACCAGCCCGAGCATGCCCAGCCCGGCACCGCCGGCCTCCTCGGGCAGCGCGATGGCGAGCAGTCCGGCGTCCGCCAGCACCTGCCAAAGTCCGCGGTCGTGACCACCCTCCTTGATCTCCACCTCACGGACCCGCTCCATCTCGGCGCGGTCGCCGAAGATCTGCGCCGCCAGGTCCTTGACCGAAGCCAGGTCCTCATCAAGCTCGAAATCCATGTCAGTTCCTTCCGCTCTTCGCCGATGTCGCCGTCTCGGTGCGACGTCGGGCCGCCAGGGTCATTCCCAGGGTCTTCGCCGCGACAATCTCCCGCATGACCTCGTTGGTGCCGCCCCCGAAAGTGTTGTTCTGCGCGCGCCGGCCCAGCGCCTCGACGCGCCCCTGCAGTGCGGCGCCGGGTGTTCCGGGCCGGAGCAGTCCCCGGGCTCCGAGCACTTCCTGCAGCATTCCGTAGGCGTCGACCACGGCTTCGGTGCCGTACACCTTGGCGGCGGCGGAATCCCCACCACCCAAGGTGCCGGACGCCACGTCCGCCACCAGACGCAGGTTGAACAGGTCGGTGGCGCTGAGCAGGGCATAGACCTCGGCGAGCTTGTTGCGCACCCAAGGCACGTCGAACAACCGGCCGTCGCCGCTGGGCTGCATTTTGGTCCACGCCAGCACGTCGTCGAACAGCTCGTTGGCGATGCCGCCGCGGGCGGCGAGCGCGACTCGTTCGTGGTTGAGCTGGTTGGTGATCAAGCCCCAGCCGGCGTTCAACTCACCGACCACGTTGGTCAGCGGCACGCGGACGTCGTCGTAGTAGGTCGCCGAGGTGCTGATGCCACCGACGGTGTGAATCTCGGTGACCGAGAATCCCGGGGCCGTGGTGGGGACCAGCACCACGGAGATGCCTTGGTGGCGTGGCGCATCCGGGTCGGTGCGCACCGCTAACCACACCCAGTCGGCAAAGACGCCGGCGCTGGTGAAAATCTTGTTGCCGTTGATCACCAACTCGTCGCCGTCGATCACGGCCTTGGTCTGCAGCGAGGCCAGGTCGGTACCGGCCCCGGGCTCGGTGTAGCCGATCGCGAAGATCAGCTCGCCGGCCAGGATGGGCCGCAGGAAGAAGTCCTTCTGCGCCTGGGTGCCGTGCTTCATCAGCGCCGGACCGACGGTGTTCAGCGTGACCAGCGACAGCGGCGCATTGGCCCGGATGACCTCGTCGTAGAAGACGTAGAGGGCCTCGGGGTCCTCCCCTCGGCCGCCGTACTCCTGCGGCCAGCCCAGGCCGAGCCAGCCGTCGCGGCCCATCTGTTGCAGTACGCGGCTAAAGGTCGGGCCGCCCTCGGTCTGATCGACCAGATCGCGACGGTCGGCGTCGCTGATGGTCTCGGCGAAGTAGGCACGCAACTCTTTGCGCAATGCCTTGGACTCCGCGGACAGGTCAAGATGCATGAGGTGTCACTCCTTTGTGGACGACTAGTCGAGTTCAGCGGGGCAGGCCCAGCACCCGCTGGGCGATCACGTTGAGCTGGATTTCGATGGTGCCGCCGCCGAAGAGCACGGCCGGCAGGCCGATGTGGTCGCGCACCAGGTTGGTGGGTTGCGCATCCGCCGGACCGCTCACGGCGCCCTGGGGCCCGAGCAGTCCGAGCATGCTCCGTGAGCCGTCGCGCTGGGCGATCGCGTTGAACACCTTCTGCACACTGATCTCCGCGCCCACGTCGAGGCCGGAGAGCCGCCCCCGCACGCTGCGCAGGTTGAGGGCCGCCAGGGCCATCTCGCGTCCGGTGTTGCGGCCGAGCACGCGCACGGCCTCGGCGCGGCTACCCGCCTGACGGCCCTCGGCGATCAA
>JALYVL010000366.1 GCA_030853285.1 Actinomycetota bacterium
CGCGGTTGCGCTTGGTGAGTACCACGAGCATGGCGATGACCGCGGGGCCATAACCACCACCCCCAGGACGACCCATAGCCAAGGACTGGTGCCGCTGTCGGCGGCGGGGGGTGCGGCATTGGTGGCCGTGGTGGTCGGCGTGGCGCTGGGTGTCGGAGTCGCGCTCGCCTTGGCCACGAACGGCGCCAGGTTGGCCACGATGCGGATGGGGTACTCCGCATCGCTGATGGGGACCTTCCCGGTGCAGGAGGTGTCTTGTTTCAGGTTCACAGTGACGAAGTACTTGCCGGCCTCGGCGATGCTGCTGTATTTCGCGGCCGGGTCACCTACCGCGTACGAGGGGCTGCTGTGCGCAGTTGCCCCTTTGGCCTCGCGTCCGTCGAAGCTGACGCCGCTGCTGTCGACGCTGTCCCCGCCGGCGTTGCTGAGTTTGAGCGCGCCCGTCGCGGAACATGCGTTCGCGATCGCGGTCGGCTCACCCCCGACGACTGCGGTCGCCTCGACCCGTGAGCCCGCCGGCACGTCCACCGAGAACCACGCTGTCTCGCCCACCCGAAGGGTGTCCTTGACCGGAGCCTGGGAGGTGAGTGTCGGTGCGTTGGTGGAGGCGGTCCCGGCCGTCATCGCGGTCGTGGTCAGCGGTTGGGTCACGGTGGCGCCGCGTGCACTCACCTGGAGCTGGTAGCCGCGCACCGGTAGCGGTGGCTCACCCGAAGTGCAGGAGCCGGGCTTCAACTCCACCTGCAGGTACCACACCCCTGCCGGGTAGGTGGAGGATTCATCGGGACTCAGCGGTGTCACCACGGAGTAACTCGCCGGTAGCGCATTGCCCACCGTCACCGACTCGCGACCGTCGAAGGACTCGTAGGCCGATTTGACCGAGGACAGGGTGCGGTTGACCAGGTCGGTGCGCAGCGTGGCCTCGCAGGCCTTCGGTGGCACCACGCCCGGCTGATCGTTGCCCACGGTGGTGGAGGTCATCGGACGATCGCCGGGCTTGACCCCGAGCGCGTAATACTTGGTCTGACCGGGGGTGATCGTGTCACTGGATGCGGTGCCGTCGGCCGCGAGGAACGGCGCGTCGACGGGGGAGGTGGTGCCTGCGGTGGCGGTGCCCGCGGCGTTGAACCCGCGCAAGGCTCGCTGCGAGGACGTCTGTAGGGCCGAGGCCAGCTGCGCGGCATCAGCGGCGTCGCGGTATTCGCCACCGGTGGCCCCGGCGATGCACTGCAGCTGGCCGCGCGCCGAGTCGCCGGCAGGCAGGTTGAAGCCGATGGCCTCCACCTTCACCGGAACGCCGTTGGCTTGAAGCTGTTTGGCGACCTCGCAGGGGTCCGGCGGCGCGCAGGTGTCCAGACCGTCGGAGACCAGCACAATCGTTCGCGGACCGGTGGTGGGCAGGTCCTTCGCTCCCTGCTGCAGGGCCAAGCCGATCGGCGTCCACCCATTGGGCTGCACGCTCTGCACGGCGGCGTTCATCGCGCCGACATTGAGGGGGCCCACCGGGACGAGCAGCTTGCTGTCTTGACAGCCAGGCACCTTCTGTGCCGCGTCGCTGCTCACCTGCGATCCGTAGACCCGCAGCCCGACCTGCGCGCCTGCGGGCAGGGCGGAAACCGTGCTGCTGACGGCTCCGCGCGCCTGGTCGATCAGTCGGGTGCCTCCTGGGCCCGGTGCCGCCATCGAACCGGACGCGTCCAGCACGATGAGCGCCGCAGGTGGTGTCGAGCCCTGGGCGCTCGCCGTCGGAGCGCTCAGCAGTTGCGTCACGACCAGCGGCGAGAGTCCGAGACCGAGGGCGAGCAAGGTGCGGAACAGTGATCGCATGGGGCGCTCCAGGTGGGCAGCAGACAGGCGGTGGTCACCTCGACTCCGCCCGCACGGACGCATCGGATGATTCCACAAGCAGCGGACAAATACGCCAGAACTACCAATCCGGTGGAGTACCTGCTGTCACCCCGGTGGGGCAGGGTCGCCATACTTGCCGGTAACAACAGCCGGTTTGAAAGGTGCTCGTCATGGCTCGTCTCGCGCAGACCGCGAACCTCACCGAGGTCCAGCAGGAGATCCTGTCCACCGTCCGGACCTTTGTGGACAAGGAGATCATTCCGCGCGCACAGGAGTTGGAGCACGCGGACACCTACCCGCAGGAGATCGTCGACGGCATGAAGGAGATGGGGCTGTTCGGCCTCATGATTCCGGAGGAGTTCGGCGGCCTCGGCGAGTCGCTGCTGACCTACGTGCTGGTGGTCGAGGAGGTCGCCCGCGGCTGGATGAGCGTCTCCGGTGTCATCAACACGCACTTCATCGTCGCCTACATGCTCATTCAGCACGGCACCCAGGAGCAGAAGGAGTACTACCTGCCCCGAATGGCCACCGGCGAGGTGCGGGGCGCCTTCTCCATGTCCGAGCCCGGGCTCGGGTCCGACGTCGCCGCTATCCGCACCAAGGCCGTCAAGGG
>JALYVL010000367.1 GCA_030853285.1 Actinomycetota bacterium
GCCGACTCCGACACGGGTACCAATCTGCTGCACACCATGCGGGCGGGACACGACGCGATGGCGCGACTGCCCGTGGGTGCCGCGTCGAGCTACCCGGCCTCGGCGATGGCCCTGGCCCGAGGTGCCCTGCTCGGTGCGCGGGGCAACTCCGGGGTCATCCTCTCGCAGGTGCTGCGCGCGCTGGCAGACAGCTCGACGCCCGAGTGCGGACTCGCGGCCGATGGGCTGCGGGCGGCATTGCTCCGCGCGGACGCACTCGCCTACGCCTCGGTCAGCAACCCGGTGGACGGCACCATGTTGACGGTGCTGCACGCGTCGGCGGAGGCGGCCCAACACGACGCCTCGAGTCTCGCCGGCGTCAGCACGGCAGCGGCGCGGGGTGCCGCGGACGCTCTTCGTCGCACCCCCGACCAGCTGGCGGTGCTGGCCAGGGCCGGGGTGGTGGACGCGGGTGGCCGTGGCCTCGTGATCATGCTGGACGCCCTGGTGGGGGTGATCACCGGTACCAGCGTCGAACCGAGGGGGGCCACCGTGGTGGCGCGGCCCGCGGCGATGCTCACCGCCGAGCGGGAGGGGCAATCGAGGGAGCACGGTTACGAGGTGATGTACCTGCTGGACACGACCACCGACCGTCGGGTGCAGGCGCTGCGTGAGCACTTGGACGGCATCGGCGACTCGGTGGTGATCGCCGACGACGGCGACGGGCTGCACTCGGTGCATGTGCATTGCACCGACATCGGCGCCGCGATGGAGGCTGGGGTGGTCGCCGGGCGCCCGCATCGCATCACCGTCGTCCGGTTTGTTGACGACGAGAACCCGCAAGGCTCGCGGGACCGCACACGCGAGCGTGCCCTGTTGGCGCTCGTCGCGGGCACCGGCGTCGCCGAGCTCTACGCTGCGGAGGGGGCGACCGTGCTGCGTTGTGACGAGATCGTCGTCGACGGCGACGCCGTACGCACCGCGATCGAGGAGATCAACGCTGCGCACGTCACGGTGTTGCCCAACGGCTTGATGGTCGCGTCAACTCTGTCCGTCGTGGTCGCAGGTATTCGCCGCGGGGGCCAGGGTGTGACGCTGCTGCCGACCAGCTCACCGGTGCAGGGCCTCGCCGCACTCGCGGTGCACGACCGAGACCGTGATTCCGAGGACGACACCCTGGCCATGGCCGAGGCGGCGAGCGCAACTCGGCGGGGAGCCGTCCGGGTCGCCACGGAGCAGGCGCTGACCTGGGTGGGACGTTGCGAGCCCGGCGATGTGCTGGGCATGCTCGACGATGAGGTGGTGCTCATCGCTCGCGGAGAAAACGCGGACGAGTGGCAATCCGATGTCGTCCGTGGCTTGCTCGACCGTATGTTGGATGCCGGGGGCGAACTGGTGACGGTGCTGACCGGGATGGCCATGGACGACGGTCTCGAGGAACACATGCAGGAGCACGTGCACGCCGTGCATCCGGGGGTGGAGCTCGTGGTGTACCCGGGCGGCCTTCCGGAGGACGTCCTCCTGCTCGGGGTGGAGTGAGGGGTGGCACAGCTGACCGACCGGCTCGGGCAGGTGCTGGGCGAGAAGGCGGGCAACGCGCTCGCCAAGGCGTTGGACCTGGACACCGTCGACGACCTGCTCCGGCATTACCCTCGTCGCTATGCCGACCGCGGCGAGCTCACCTCCATCGCCGGCCTGGACGAGGACACCCACGTCACGGTGACCGCGCGCATCTCCAATACCGACTTTCGGCCGATGAAGGCCCGCAAGGGAACCATTTTCACGTTGACCGTCACCGACGGCCGTAGCGAGATCACCTGCACCTACTTCAACCAGCGGGGTCTGGAGAAGGTGCTGGTGAAGGGCCGCCGTGGATTGTTCGCCGGGAAGGTGACGAAGTACCGCCAAGCATTGCAGTTGAGCAACCCGCAGTACCTGCTGTTTCCCGACGAGGACCACCCCTTGGCGGTCTCCTCGGAGTCTCGGGGGGCGCTCGGCCTGGACGCCGTTCCTGACGAGAAGGAGTTCACCCGTCCATTCATGTCGGTCTACCCGGCGGCGGCGGGTCTGCCGTCCTGGACGGTGGCCCAATGTGTGCGCCTGGCCCTCGAGGCGCTGGACGAGCCCGAGGACCCGTTGCCTGCCGCCCTGCGCGCCGAGTACGGCCTGATCTCGTTGGCTGCGGCGCTGCGGCGCATCCACCTACCCGACACCGAAGACGAGATCGCGCAGGCCCGTGCCCGTTTGCGCTACGACGAGGCGCTCGCCCTGCAGCTTGTGCTCGCGCAACGCAGGCACGCTGACGCCCAACGCCGCGCGCCGGCCTGTCCACCGCGCACCGACGGACTGGCGGCGGCCTTCGAGCAACGGCTGCCGTTTGCGCTCACCGACGGTCAGCTCGCCGTGGGTGCGGAGGTGGCCGCCGAGCTCGCGCAGACGCGTCCCATGTGCCGATTGCTGCAGGGAGAGGTT
>JALYVL010000368.1 GCA_030853285.1 Actinomycetota bacterium
GTGTTGGCCTGGATGCGGACGTGGACGCCGGCCAGGCCGCGGATTTTCTGTCCCTGCTGGCTCATTCCGAAGTGGGATTCGTGGCCAGAGCGGTTGACGCCGCGGGGGTGCTGCAGGTGGTGGCGGCCACGGTTGCGGCCCTGCGCGGAGACGACGTGCGGACGGCGTGGGACGCACCTGACCTGGCGACGCTGCTGGCGGTCCCCGATCCGGCGGCGCGGGCATTGCGGGAGGTGCTGCGCAGCATCGAGGTGCCCGACGCCGTCGACGTGGCGGCAGCGCTGACGGAGGCGGGGGTGGGAAGGGCGCGCCGGTAGGGTCGACGCCGTGCAGCGTGTGAGCTATTTCGGGCCGGCGGGGACATTTACCGAAGCCGCGTGCCGCCAGCTCGTCGACCCTGCGACCACCGAGTTCGTGTCGGCGGCAACCCCGCCGGCGGCCCTGCAGTTGGTCCGTGACGGCGCGGTCGACGCGGCGTGTGTGCCGGTGGAGAACTCCGTCGAAGGCACCGTGCCGCCCACCCTGGATGCGCTGGCCACCGGGGCGCGGCTACAGATCGTGGCCGAGACGGAATTGCCGATCACCTTCTCCGTCCTCGTCCGAGCAGGCACGGAGGCCGCGGACATTCGGACGGTGCGCACCCACCCGCACGCGGCCGCCCAGGTGCGCGGTTGGCTGCACGAGCACCTGCCGCACGCACAGGTCCAGGCCGGTAGCTCCACTGCGGCAGCCGCTAACGACGTCCTCGAGGGGACCGCCGATGCCGCCGTGGCCACGGCGCTGGTGGGTCGGCGTCTCGGGCTGCGCGCGCTCGCCGAGGATGTCGCCGATGTGCCGGACGCGCGGACGCGGTTCGTGCTGGTTCGCCTGCCCTGCGCACCGCCTAGGCGCACCGGCAACGACCGTACCTCGGTGGTACTGAGCCTCGCCAATACCCCGGGCGCGCTGGTGCAGGCGATGACGGAGTTCGCCATCCGCGGCATCGACCTCACCCGCATCGAGTCCCGGCCCACCCGAACGACTCTGGGCACGTACCGCTTCTACCTGGACTGCGTGGGCCACGTCGAGGACCCGGCCGTGGCGGAGGCGCTCGCCGCATTGCACCGCCGCTGCACCGAGCTGCGCTTCCTCGGCTCCTGGCCCGCGGCCAGTCCGGAGGCCGGGAGCGCACCTCCGGCTCCCGGTGACGCCGCCCAGTGGGTCGACGACATCAAGAGCGGAGAGTGGCAATGACAGTGCCGGCCATCCCGGCAGGGAGCCTGATTCTGGTGCGCCACGGGCAAACCGCGTCCAACATCGTCCATCGTCTGGACTCTCGACCGCCGGGCGCTCCGCTGACCGAGCTGGGCCACCAGCAGGCGCAGGCCCTGGTGCAGACCCTCGGGGGCGTCGAGCTCGCGGCCGTGGTGAGCTCGGTGGCGGTGCGGGCCCAGCAGACCGCGGCGCCTCTGGCCGCGGCGGTCGGGACGCAGGTGCAGGTGCTGGACGGCCTGCAAGAGACCGATGCCGGTGTGTTCGAGGACAGGGAGGACCGGGAGGCGCATCTGGAGTTCGTCCGGGTCTACGGCGCGTGGCATGCGGGGGAGCTGGACGAGCGGATCGCCGAGGGAGAGAGCGGCCGAGAGGTGCTGGCACGCTTTGTACCCGTGGTGCAGCAGTTGCGCCAGCGTTATCTCCAGCAGGGCGCAAGCGTGGTACTGGTGAGCCACGGCGCGGCTATCCGACTGGTCGCCGCGCAGTTGGCCGGGGTAGGCGGAGACTTTGCGGCCACCTACTCCTTGCCCAACACTGCGATGGTGGTGCTGCAACCGACCGCCGAGGGTTGGCGATGCCGGCAATGGGACCAGCACACGCCGCCCTTTCGGGCGCCGGATACCCCGCACGTCGAGGGCCCCGCTTAGGACGGCGGGCAATTGAGGTGGTTGGTCGGGCAACGTGTCTCCGAAGCGCCCAAAGCTACCGTGCATACTGTGGCGCAGATTGTACATATTGTCATTAGGGTACGATCTGCAGGTTGCGGATCAGATGACGCTCGCGGCCGGGCGCGCGCCGGACGAAAGGCGTGGCACTGCCGTTTCCTCGCGTGTAGGCAACCAGCGTCGCCGATTTCACTGCTGGTCGGCTCTGAGCTCACAGGCGTAGCGCGGTGCCTGCCGCCGTCCTGGCCGCGGCGGCCTGCACCTCGGCGAGGAGCTCGGTGGCAGCCCGCACCAGGTTGGCCGTCGTGCCCGGCCGCACCGTCGACCACAGGCGATGGTCCGGCGCCGCCCGCTCGGTCGAGAGGTAGCGGCCGCGCCCGGTGTCCACGACGGCGACCACGCTGGGGTGCCGCACGCGCCGGCCACCCACTGTCGTCGCGGCGCCGATCTGGGACACCGCAGCGGTCGTGAGCAGCGCCGTGGCCAGGGCCACAGCGTCCGTCCGCTCTGCCCCCAATG
>JALYVL010000369.1 GCA_030853285.1 Actinomycetota bacterium
GTCGGTGGGAGCGGCGACCAGGCGTCCCTCCACCTTGGACACGACCTTGCTGGTGACCACCACGACATCACCGTCGAGCAGCCACGGCGCCGCCGCAGCGAGCGCCGCCGGGAGGTCCTCGCCAGGGCGAAACTCCGGCAGACCGAGCACCGGGATCAACCGGAGCTCACCGGCGCTGGCGTGGTCGGTCACAAGGTGACTCCGGCCAGCTCCAGCGCGGCTCGCGCCAGCTGCTCCGTGGTGGCGGCGTCGGTCATCAACAACGGCACCGAGCGCACCTGCACCCCGGGCACATCGGCCGTGTCGCCGGTGTGCACCAGCCAGCCGTCCAGCAGCCCGGTGCCCGAGCGGGCGCCGTAGTGGCGGCCCACAGCTTCGGCGGTGGTGTCCACGCCGATCACTGACAGGCATGCGTCGGCCATCCCCCGCAGCGGACGGTCGGCGACGATGGGGGACACTCCCACCACTGCGGCCGTCGTGGTGCGCAAGGCCCCCCGCAGACCGGGTACCGCCAGCGCGGCGCCGATGCTCACGACCGGGTTGGACGGCGCGACCAGCACCGCGTCCGCCTCCTCGATCGCCGCCAGCACCCCAGGCGCCGGGTTGGCCTGCTCGGCACCGACCTGTACGAACGCGTGCGTAGGCACCTGCGCACGGTGGCGCACCCACCACTCCTGGAAATGCACGGCCCGCTGCGCACCGTCCTTCGGATCGGTGATGACGACGTGAGTCTCGCAACGGTCGTCGGTGACGGGCAGCAACCTCACCTGCGGGCGCCATCGCGCGCACAGCGCCTCGGTCACCGCGGAGAGCGGGTAGCCGACCCCGAGCATGCGGGTACGGATGAGATGCGTGGCGATGTCGCGGTCGCCGAGCCCGAACCAATCCGGGTCGGCACCGTAGGCCGCCAGCTCCTCCTTGACCGTCCATGTCTCGTTCGCCTGGCCCCAGCCGCGCTCGACGTCGACGCCGCCGCCCAGGGTGTACATGCAGGTGTCCAGGTCGGGGCAGATGCGGAGACCGTGCATCCACACGTCATCACCGACGTTGACCAGTGCGGTGACGTCGTGCTCGGTGTGCTCACCGAGGTCCAGCAGCGTCTCGAGCCCCTGCAGGAACCGCGCACCACCGACGCCACCGACCAACACCGTCACCTTCACGATGCCCGAGCCTAAGCGAGGAATGTTCAGCGCCAGAACAGGAACCCGGATTGGCCGATGCCGGCCAGCAAAGACGAACCGCCGACCGCCTCGAACAGCACCCTGGCCACGTCGAACAACCACCCTGCTGCGGTGGGGGAGGAAAACAACAGGGCGAACAGTGCGAGGGGTGCATACGGTCGCGCCTTATTGGCCAGCGCGCGAGTGGCCTCCGACAGGTAGGGGTCGATGATCCCGAACCCGTCCAAGCCGGGAACGGGAAGGATGTTCAGCAGAAAGGCGACGATCTGGATCAACCCCAGGTAGGACAACACCTCGGCCAGCGGCAAGGGCATGCGAAGAGTGCTCACCGCGACTGTCAGCGCGACCCCACTGACCAGGTTCACCAGCGGGCCCGCCGCCGCTACCGCCGAGTCGACACCTCGAGAGCGCAGCCGGTGCCGCTCGATCCACACGGCGCCGCCGGGCAGCGGTATTCCACCGATGGCCAGCAGCACGATGGGCAGCACGATGCTGAGCACCGGATCGGTGTAGCGCCGCGGGTCCAGTCGCAGGTAGCCCTTGTCCCGCACCGAGGTGTCTCCGCCTCGGTACGCGACGGCGGCGTGGCCGAACTCGTGGAGGCAGAGCGTGACCGCCCAGCCGCCGAGGACCAGCAGCACCGCACCGGCCTGCAGGGTGTGCTCACCGCTGCCCGCGACACCGCCCAGCAGCACCGCGCCGAGCGCGCTCATCGCGATCAGCCCGAGAAACAGCGGGCTCGGCAGGTGACGAGCCAGGGGCAATGGAGTGTGCGGCACCGTTTCAGTGTCCCTGGTCCACCCGGAGTGACCTACCTCACGCCGTGTCGTCGGCCACCGTTGTCGGTGTGAGGTGATAAAGCGACCCGCCGACCGCGCTTGACCGTTGCGCCCACGTCGGGTCTAATCACATCAGTGTTATTTCTGGCGCGGAACCGCACCCGGATATCCTGCCGTCGCCGGAACCGGATGCGAGCGTGACCGTCGACAAACTTGGGGGGAAGACCATGCTGAAGGAGGCAGGCGTGCCGGAAGAAGACAGCATGACAGGGGGCAATACTCGGCCGCTCTCGGTGGTACCGGACATGATGGACACCCTGTTCGCCGCTGACCCGGCTATGGACTTCCTTGACGAGCAGTGGCAGGAGCGCGCGCTGTGCTCGCAGACCGACCCGGAGGCATTCTTCCCCGAAAAGGGTGGCTCGACCCGCGAAGCCAAGCGCATCTGCACCGGCTGCGAAGTTCGCGATGAGTGC
>JALYVL010000370.1 GCA_030853285.1 Actinomycetota bacterium
CGCACCAGGCCATCGACCTGCTCACCGGTAAGTTGCGCAAGAGCGGCTCCAACGCGGAGTTCCTCATGGAGGTGGCGAGGACCGCGCCCGGTGCCGCCGAGGAGCACCCGCGCGAGACCTGAGCGCAGACATCGGCTGGGAACATCACGCCCGCCCGAACGGTTGGACCAACTGACAGTCGCTCTGGCACACTGAGCGGCTGAATCCGGTTCCGGTTCACGTCATCGCTGCGATGGCGACCCGGCGACCAGTCAAGGAGAGGGCATCATGAAGCCAGGCATTCACCCCGTCTACACGGAGACCACCGTGACCTGCGGTTGCGGTAACTCGTTTGTCACCCGCAGCGCTGAGGCCAGCGGCAACATCAACGTCGAGGTCTGCTCGCAGTGCCACCCCTTCTACACCGGCAAGCAGAAGATTTTGGACACCGGTGGCCGCGTGGCCCGCTTCGAGGCGCGCTACGGCAAGCGCGCGGCGAAGGCGGCAGCGGAACCAGCCGAGACCGCACCAGCGAAGTAGCTTTCCGTCCAGCGCCCGTCCTGCCACCACGCAGGGCGGGCGCTGTGCCGTTGAGTTGACTGTGCCGTGCTGGGTGAATGCGGCTTTCACCCAGCATCGTCGTGCGAATGCCGCTTTGACCCAGCACCGAAGCGTGACCGGAGGTCGATGAACACCCCGTCAGCCCTGGACGATGTGCTGGCCGAGCATGCAGGCCTGCAGCAGCAGCTGTCCGATCCCGACCTGCACGCCGACCCTGCCGCCGCCCGCCGGGTCGGCAAACGCTTCGCCGAGTTGGGTCCTGTTGTGGCCACGCACGAGAAGCTGGCGCAGGCGCGAGACGATCTGCAGGCCGCCTGTGAGCTCGCCGCGGAGGACTCCTCATTCGTCGCCGAAGCCGAGCTGCTGTCGGCAGAGGTGCAGCGGCTCGATATCGCACTGACCGATCTGCTTGCTCCTCGCGACCCACACGACGGCGACGACGTGGTGTTGGAGGTCCGCTCCGGCGAGGGCGGCGAGGAGTCCGCCCTGTTCGCCGCTGACTTGGTCCGGATGTACCTGCGCTACGCCGAGCGGCACGGGTGGCGCATCGAGGTGCTCGATGCGGCAACCTCCGACCTCGGCGGTTTCAAAGAGGCAACACTGTCCGTCAAATCCCGCGAGGACGCCGCCGATGGGGTGTGGGCGCGGCTGAAGTTCGAAGGTGGCGTGCACCGCGTGCAGCGCGTCCCGGTGACGGAATCGCAGGGCAGGGTGCACACTTCGGCGGCGGGCGTGCTGGTCTACCCCGAGCTCGAAGAGGTGGACGAGGTCCCGATCGATGACAAGGACCTGCGCATCGACGTGTTCCGATCGTCAGGTAAGGGCGGCCAAGGCGTGAACACCACCGACTCGGCCGTCCGGATCACCCACCTGCCCACCAACACGGTGGTGTCCTGCCAGAACGAGCGCTCACAGCTACAGAACAAGGCGCGAGCAATGCAGGTGCTCGCGGCTCGGTTACAGGCCGCCGCGGAGGCGACATCCGCGGCGGAGGCCTCGGCGGAGCGGCTCAGCCAGATTCGCACCGTCGACCGCTCCGAGCGCATCCGGACGTACAACTACCCGGAGAACCGCATCGCCGACCACCGCATCGGATACAAGGCATACAACCTCGACTCGGTGCTGGACGGTGAGATGGACGCGCTGCTGGACGCACTGGTCACCGCCGAACGGGCGGAGCGGATGGCAGCCGAGTGAGCAGCGCAACGGGCGCACGTGCGACCCTGGGCGGGTGAGCCGTCAACCAATGCGTCTTGCCGTGATCGAGGCCGCCGAGGTGCTGACCGAGGCCGGCGTCCCCAGCCCCAAGGCGGATGCGGAGATGCTGGCCGCCCACGTGCTGGGGGTTCCGCGAACGCGGCTGCCGATGGTACCGCTGGTCGATCCGTTGACGATCGAGACCTTCCGTCGCCTCGTCATGCAACGGGCACAGCGAATACCGCTGCAGCATCTCACGGGCTGGGCGGCGATGGGCGCGATCACCGTGGAGGTGGGTCCCGGGGTGTTCATCCCCCGGCCGGAGACCGAGTTGCTGCTCGCGTGGGCGCTGGCGCAAGTAGAGGGCGTCCATTCCCCGCTGGTGCTGGACCTCTGCACCGGTTCAGGGGTGCTTGGTCTCGCGTTGGCCAACGCCCGGCCGGACGCCGTGGTGCACGCCGTGGAGGCGGACACAGCTGCGTTGGCCTGGGCACGACGAAACGTGGAGGCCCGCCACGCCGCGGGTGATACCCCGGTGCGGCTGCACCACGGCGACGTGACCGATCGTCGCATGCTGGCGCAGCTGGAGGGGCAGGTGGACCTGATCGTCGCCAACCCGCCGTACGTTCCTGCCGGTACTCCCGTGTCTGCCGAGGTCGCCGAACACGACCCCGCGGCTGCGGTGTTCGCCGGATCCG
>JALYVL010000371.1 GCA_030853285.1 Actinomycetota bacterium
CAGGAATCAGGCAGCGTCGAGGCGGCCGATCTGCTCGGCGGTGAGCGACAGCTCCGCTGCCGCCGCCGAAGCCACCGCGCTCTCCGGTCGTGACGCGCCGGGGATGGGAACGACGACGTCCGCGGTAGCGAGTTCCCAGGCCAGCGCCACCTGTTGCGGGCTGACGCCGTGCTCCCGGGCCACCTCGGCAAAGGCGCTGTGCGCCGTGCCCAGCTCACCGGCCTTGGCGATCCCGCCCAGCGGGGACCACGGCAGGAAGGCAATCCCCAGCTCGGCACACAGGTCCAACTCCGTCTTCGAGCTGCGGAACTTGGGCGAATACTGGTTCTGCACGCTGGCCAGCCGCCCACCGAGCACGGTGTGCGCGGAATGGACCTGGGCGGTGTCGAAGTTGGACACCCCGGCCATCCGGATCTTGCCCGCGTCCAGCAGCTCGCCCAGTGCGCCGACCGACTCCTCGATGGGGACGTCGGGGTCCGGACGGTGGAACTGGTACAGACCGATCGCTTCCACACCGAGGCGACGCAGCGACGCCTCGCACGCCTCCCTCAGGTACTCGGGGCGCCCGTTGAGCTCCCAGGCGCCGTCGGCGCTGCGGGTGTGCCCGCCCTTGGTGGCCACCAGTATCTCATCGGCGTCACCGCCCCAGTGGTGCAGGGCCTCGGCGATCAGCTCCTCGTTGTGGCCGAACTCCGAGCCGTCCAGGCAGTAGGCGTCGGCGGTGTCGATCAGCGTCACGCCTGCGTTCAACGCCGCGTGGATGGTGTCGATCGACTGTTGCCGGTCGCCGCGGCCGGTAACCGACATCGGCATCCCGCCGAGTCCGATGGCGCTGACGGTGTGGTCGGCAATCTTCCGGTATTCCATGCGCTCCACAGTGCACCGCGGCGCGCGCCCGTGCCACCCGATAGCCTGACACGCGCACACCGCCCCCCACGAGGAGACAACCCTGATGACCACGGCTGCCCCCCAGCTCACCGCAGACACCCGCAACGGCATCGACTTCAAGGTCGCCGACCTCTCGCTGGCCGAGTTCGGCCGCAAGGAGATTCGCCTCGCCGAGCACGAGATGCCGGGCCTGACCACGCTGCGCCGGGAGTACTCCGAGGTCCAGCCGCTCAAGGGCGCTCGCATCTCCGGTTCGCTGCACATGACGGTGCAGACCGCCGTGCTCATCGAGACGCTCGTCGACCTCGGCGCCGAGGTCAGGTGGGCGTCGTGCAACATCTTCTCCACCCAGGACCACGCCGCCGCTGCCGTCGTCGTCGGTCGTCACGGCACGCCGGAGGAGCCCAAGGGTGTGCCGTGCTTCGCCTGGAAGGGCGAGTCGTTGCCGGAGTACTGGTGGTGCGCGGAGCAGATGCTCACCTGGCCCAACGGTCAGACCGCGAACATGATTCTCGACGACGGTGGCGACGCGACGATGTACGTGCTCAAGGGGGCGCAGTACGAGAGGGCAGGTGTCGTTCCGTCCACTGAGGACACCGACTCTGAGGAATACCAGGTGGTACTGGAGAGCCTGCGTCGTTCGCTGGCGGCCAGCACCACCAAGTGGACCGAGACCGCTGCGGCCGTCAAGGGCGTCACCGAGGAAACCACCACCGGGGTGCACCGGCTGTATCAGTTCGCCGCCGCAGGCGAACTCGCGTTCCCCGCGATCAACGTCAACGACTCGGTGACCAAGAGCAAGTTCGACAACAAGTACGGCACCCGGCACTCGCTGATCGACGGCATCAACCGCGGAACCGACGTGCTGATCGGCGGCAAGGCGGTGTTGGTCTGCGGCTACGGTGACGTCGGCAAGGGGTGTGCGGAGGCGCTGAAGGGCCAAGGTGCCCGGGTCACCGTCACCGAGGCCGACCCGATCTGCGCGCTGCAGGCCATGATGGACGGGTTCTCGGTGGAGACGGTCGAGCAGGCCATCGGCCGGGCCGACATCGTGATCACCTCCACTGGCAACCTCGAGATCATCACGCTGGAGCACATGCGGCGGATGAAGCACCAGGCGATCCTCGGCAACATCGGCCACTTCGACAACGAGATCGACATGGCCGGGTTGCAGGGCGACAAGAACATTCACCGGATCAACATCAAGCCACAGGTGGACGAGTTTGTGTTCGGTGACGGGCACTCCATCATCGTGCTGAGCGAGGGGCGCCTGCTGAACCTGGGCAACGCCACCGGGCACCCCAGCTTCGTGATGAGCAACTCCTTTGCCAACCAGGTGATCGCCCAGATCGAGCTGTGGACCAAGCCGGACGAGTACGACAACGAGGTGTACCGCCTGCCCAAGCACCTGGACGAGAAGGTGGCCCGCATCCACGTCGAGGCGCTCGGCGGCACGCTCACCAAGCTCTCCAAGGAGCAGGCGGAGTACATCGGCGTCGACGTCGAGGGTCCGTACAAGCCCGATCACTACCGCTA
>JALYVL010000372.1 GCA_030853285.1 Actinomycetota bacterium
CTGCGCTCATCAAACGCGTTGCCGCACGGGGGGACCGGATCGACCACGCTGCCCGGTTCGAAGAAGTTGTCCAGACAGTCGGCAAGGTCCGGTTCGGCGGTGCGTGCATCCGCAGCGAGCAGTTGTACCAGTTCCAAGCCGCGCAGGGCCAGCAGCTGCAATGGGTCGTCGTCCAGCTGCTCGGCCAGCAGATACACCAGTGCGGCTGCGTGCTTGCACGGCCAGCCCCAGTCCAGGCAACTGCAGTCGAAATCGACGTCCGCTGTGGACTCCGGCAACAGCCCAACGCCGGCCGACGCCAGTGCCGCCTCCAGGGCTTGGGGGAGCTCACCGGCCAGCAGGCCGGCCACCAGCTGGGGAGATGCGGCCACCACCTGGGCGGCGATGGTTCTATCCTCCGTGCCGAACGGCCGCAACCGAACCTCGGACTCGTACGGGGACTCCTCAGACCCTTGCACCCGGCCTGTGGCGCGGCCAGGTTCGACACTGAGGCTGAGTACCTGTCCGGAGCGGGCGTAGGACTTGCCGCGCGAGACCCGGCCGCTGTCGACAACGGCTTCCATGGTCTCGATCAGGCGCCGCCCCCACCACGTCGAGCCCACCGGTCCGCGCACGGATCGTAGCCGGATGCCGTCGGCCCGGCGGGTACGCCCGAACCGTTCCCAGTCGGCCATCATCGTCCCCTCCACGACTGCGGGCGACAGTATCGCAACGATGCTGCGCGTTCTGGAGCATCCGCGACCACGCGCTTATCGCGAAGTGCGGACGCCAAAATCATCTGTTTGGGACCGATGGTACGAAACACTTGTAAGGTTTCATGGTTGCTTTTTGGACGTGCCTGACCCCAGCACTTGGCGGTACTCACCTACTCGCCCACCGCCTCCGTACCGAGAGCGAGCAGCTCGCGAAGTGCCTCGGTGCCCAGCTCGGTGACCCAGCCCTCACCGGTACTCACCGCCAGATCGGCAAGCTCCTGCTTGCCGGTGATGAGGGCGTCGATCTTCTCCTCCACGGTGCCCACACAGACCAGCTTGCGGACCTGCACGTCGCGACGTTGCCCGATGCGAAACGCCCGGTCGGTGGCCTGATTTTCCACCGCCGGGTTCCACCAACGGTCCAGGTGCACGACGTGATTGGCTGCCGTCAGGTTCAGCCCCGTACCGCCGGCCTTCAGCGAGAGCACCATGACCGGCGCTCCGCCCTCGCTCTGGAAGTTCGCGACCATGGTGTCGCGCCCGCGTTTGCTCACCCCGCCGTGCAGGAACGGTGTATCGATGGCGAACTGCTCCTTGATCCATGGCGTCACCAGGTCGCCGAACTGCCGGAACTGGGTGAACAGCAAGGCTTTCTCGCCGTCCCCGAGCACCGAGTCGAGCACGTCTTCGACCAGTCCGAGCTTGCCCGAGCGGTGTTGGCCCCGGCGCAGCACCGCAGAACCGTCGGCCAAGAAGTGCGCCGGGTGGTTGCACACCTGCTTGAGTCGGGTGAGCGTGGTCAACACCAGCGCCTTACGCTGCATGCCCTCGGCGGCCTCGATCTTCGCCAGCATCTCCTCCACCACGGCCTGGTACAGCCCCGCCTGCTCGGTGGTGAGGTTGGCGCGCACCGTCATCTCAAACTTGTCGGGCAGGTCGGTGATGATCGAGGGATCGGTCTTGAGCCGGCGCAACAGGAACGGCCCGGTGGCGGCCCGCAGACGCGACACGGCAGCGGGATCGCGATCGCGCTCGATGGGCTGGGCGAAGCGCCGTCGGAAGCCCTGCGCCGAGCCGAGCATCCCGGGGTTGGCGAAGTCGAGCACCGAGCGCAGTTCCTCCAGCCGGTTCTCGACCGGGGTGCCGGTCAACGCGACGCGGTGGCGCGCGGGTATCGCTCGGGCAGCACGGGACTGAGCGGTGGTGGAGTTCTTGATGTGCTGAGCCTCGTCCAGGGCAATCCGCTCCCACTCGACACCGCGCAGGTCGGTGTCGCGGGCCATCACCGCATAGGTGGTGAGCACCAGGTCGTGGGCAGTGGCGGCGTCGACCAGTTCTTGTCCCGTGCGACGAGCAGCGCCGTGGTGCACCAGTACCCGTAGCGTCGGAGCGAACTTCGCCGCCTCGCGCTCCCAATTGCCCACCACGGACATCGGGCATACGAGAAGCGTTGGGCGGGAAGTGTTTTCGTGCAATAAGAGCGACAGCAGCTGGATGGTTTTGCCGAGGCCCATGTCGTCGGCCAGCACCACCCCGAGGCCGATACTGCTCATGAACGCCAACCAGTCCAGGCCGCGCTGTTGGTATGGCCGCAGCTCTGCGTGCAGGCCCGACGGTTGGCCCACCGTGGACAATTGCCGGTGCGTGCCGCCGAGCACCCGCTCCCACCACCCGCTGGCCTGCACCTCGACAACGGGCACCTCGGGTGGATCGGCCCCGGTGAGCAC
>JALYVL010000373.1 GCA_030853285.1 Actinomycetota bacterium
CCGGCGCCGGGACCGCCCCCGAGCCGGCGCAGAGATCCAGCGGTGGACCGTGGGCGCCAGCTTCGGCGGTTTTCCCATGTCCAACGTCGTTGTGCTGGAGCTCGGCGCGGCAATTGCTTTGCTGATCATCGCCGTCGCGCCGTCGTTGTGGCCACTCGCCGCGCTGGTCGTCCTGGTCGCGCTGGCCCTCGGATGCACCCGGTGGCGAGGGCGTTGGCTCCCGCAGTGGACCGTCGTACTCGTCCGCTTCCCGGGCCGCAGCCGAGGCAAGGTCGCTGCACCGGTCGCGGCGCGTACCGAGCCCAACCGCGATGCCGCGCGGGCCTTGACCGGACCAGAAGATGCCCGCGTCGCCCTGCTCCGCCTCCTGGTCGAGGACCTGGTGGTGGCCAGCAGCACCGACCACGAGCAGCAGCCGGTCGGACTGTCCTGGCACAAGGGTGCGTGGACCGCTGCACTGGCGATCGACCCCGTGCCCGTGATGGTGTCGCCCGTCGGTGCACACACCGACGTGCCGCTCGCCGCGCTCGCGCACTGCCTGCGTGATCGCGGCGTGGTGCTCGACTCCATCGGGGTCATCTGGCACTGCTATCCCGGTAGCTCACGGCTGCCTGCCGACTCACCCGCGGTCGCGGCCTACCACGAGGTGCTCGGTCCGTTGCCTGCGGTGGCGCAGCGGTCGACGTGGGTGACGGTGCGCCTGGACCCCAGCCGGTGCCCGGACGCCGTGCACGAGCGCGGTGGCGGGGTCGCAGGTGCGCACCGAGCACTGCTCGGTGCGCTCTCCCGAGTCCAGGGTGCGCTCGATTCCGCCGGGCTGAACAGCCGTGTGCTCAGTACCGATGAGTTGCTGCGCGCTGCGGTGTCCGGTGCCGAATTGGCTGCCGAGGTCGGCCGATCCGCACCCGTCGAGTTCCACGAACGCTGGGGTGGCGTACGCAGTGGCGGCGTCGCACACGCCGGTTACTCGATCAGCAACTGGCCGCTGGAAACCGGGCGCTTGGATGCGTTGACCAGCATCCGGGCGCTGTCCACCACGGTAGCGCTGGCGCTGTCCACCGGTACCGAGAACGACAACGTCGGGTTGCGCGGTCTCGTCCGGGTCTCCGCGCGCACGGCAGCGGAGTTGGCCACCGCGGAGGGACGGCTCACCGCGCTCACCGCCAGCTCCGGGATACGCGTGTTCCGGCTGAACGGGCAACACGCGCCGGCGGTCGCCGCTACCCTCCCCGTGGGGGGCGCGGCGTGAGTTCGCCGGTGCGGGGTGCGGCTCGTGTTGCCGCCGATTTTGTGGTTGCCCCCGCAGTGTTGGATCGTTTCAGCCTCACCGGCGACCGGGGTGGTGTCGTGGTGGGTTCCGACCAGCGTGGCGGTGCCGTCCAGGTCCACTTGTTCCGGCCCGTGCCCTCTCGCCTTGCCCTGCTCGGTGGCCTCTACTTGGCCACCCAGCTGGTGCTCCGTGCGGCTGCCACCGGCGCGCTGGTGGTGGTGGCCACGGGGCGCCCGGCTGCGTGGACGCCGTTGCTGCGCGCTTTCGCCAACGGCCCTCGCGCCGACGCCGACCCCGATGCCCCGGTCCAGATCCGCGGCCTGCGACCGGCAGCGCTACCCCGGGCCACGCAGGAGCTCCCTGTGCTCATCGTGCAGGACAGCGGCGCGGTACCCCAGGAGCTGTACTCGGCGCGCAGCCCCTGGCAGAGCACCGCGTACGTGCTGCCCTACCTGCATCCGCAAGTCGGATCGAACGCGAGTGCAGCCGACCTCGTCCTGGTCCAACGTCTGCCGGTCGGACAGGCGCAGCTCGCCGGACGGCTGTGGCGGCTGCAAACGGGTATGGCCCAGGAGTTGGCCAGCCTCACCGATGACGGCGTCATCGCGCTCGGCAACAACGTGTGGCTGCCGATGCGGTTGGTCACCACACCGAAGGAGAGCGCGCTACTCGGTCCGGTACGGCGCGGGGACTGAGGACCGTTGGTTCGCTGAAGACCGCGCGAGCGGCCCGCGCACCGCGCGGGTGGTCTCGGCGCGCTCGGCCAGCTCCGACACCGACGGATAGTCCACTGCCATCAGGGTCAGACCGTGCGCCGGGGCGACCGTTACTGCGCTGGACCGCGCGTCGGCGGTGAGCAGATCCGCGATCCAGGCCGCGTCGCGTCGTCCCTGCCCCACCGTCAACAGTGCCCCTACCAGGCTGCGCACCATGGAGTGGCAGAACGCATCGGCGCTGACGTCGGCGGTCAGGGTTTCTCCGCCGTGCGCCACCCACTGCAGCCGCTGCAGGCCGCGGACCGTGCTGGCGCCCACGCGCCGGCGGCAGAACGCGGCAAAGTCGTGCTCGCCAAGCAGCAGCGTGGACGCGTCCTGCATGCGCTGCAGGTCCAGCTGGTGCGGCCAGGAGACGGTGTCCCTGGCGCG
>JALYVL010000374.1 GCA_030853285.1 Actinomycetota bacterium
CCACGAAGGAGATCGCCATCGGCATGAACATGATCAGCTTGAACGCGGTGCCCCACCGGATCCGTTCGCTGAGCACCGCGAAGAGCAGCCCGACAATGGTGACCACGGTCGGCGCCACCACGATCCAGATGATGTTGTTCTTCACCGCGGTGAAGGTCGTGGGGTTGGTGAACAGGGCCGTGTAGTTGTCCAGGCCTACCCACCCACCCCAGCCGGTAGTGCCCGCGTCGCTGAAGAAGCTGCGGGCCACGGAGTAGAAGATGGGGTACACCAGGATGGCCAGCAACAAGATCAGTGCCGGGCCGAGGAAGGCGTATCCCACCCAACGCCGCTCGCCGGGGGCGCGCCGCTTCACCGGCGGAACAGATGCAGGGACGACGTCATCGGTCGCCTCGGCGAGCACGGCCGTCGTCGTCCCTGCATCTTTGCTCATCGCGTGTGTTCCGATTCCCTACTTGAAGGCGGCGGTGGCGTCCGCTTCCAGGGCGGCCTGCGCTGCGGCGATGTCACCGTTGCCCAGGAAGGCCTGCAGGTCCTTCCACTCGCCCTGGCCCTTGGTGCCACCGAACGCCGCAGGCGCCTGGTCGGACATATCGAAGCGGAACTGGTCGCCTGCGTTCACGATGTCCGCCCCCACCTGGCCCAGCGTCGGCGTCGGGTAGTCACCGGCCTTGAGGTTCTTGTTGGCGGAGGCGAATCCGCTGCCCTCGCTGGAGACCATCAGCTTCGCGGCCTCGGGGGAAGCCATGTACAGCTGAAACGCCTGGGCCGCAGGGTTGTCGGTGAACGCGACCACGGCGTCCCCACCCCCCACCACCGTGGGCTTGGAGTTGTCGATGGCGGGGAAGGCGAAGTACTTGGCGTCCGTACCCACCTTGGCGTTCGGGACCTCTTGCTTGATCTGGGTGGCCACGAAGCTGGCCTCGTAGACCATCGCCGAGGGCGCGTCGGGTTTGAAGGTGTTGGCCACCGACTGGGTGAAGCTGGTCTGCAGCGCCGTGGCCGGGTCGCCGATCAGGGTCTTGTCGGCGAACACCTGCTTCAGCGTGGTCAAGGCCTTGGTCACCGACGCGTCGGTCCAGGGAATCTGGTGCTTGGTCAACTTGTCGTAGTTGTCCAGGCCTGCGCTGCGGATATAGACGTTCTCGAACCAGTCGGTCAGCGTCCAGCCATCGCCACCACCGACCGAGATGGGCGCCTTGACGCCGGAATCGGCCAGCGTCTTGGACGTCTTGAGGAACTCGTCCCAGCTCTTGGGTTCGGACGAGATCCCCGCGGTTTGGTAGTCCTTGGTGTTGTACCAGACCGTTGACTTGTTGGACGCGTCGGCATAGACGCCGTACAGCTTGCCGTCGACACTGCCCAGAGTTGTCCACAGTGGACCGTAGTTCGCCGCGACCGCCGCCTGCACGGCGGGACTGGCCGGCTTGAGGTTGCCGCCCTTGGCGAACTTCTCCACGGTTCCGGGCGAGGCCACCACCGCGACATCCGGCGGGGCTCCGCCCGCGACCTTGGTGCCGAGGATGGTGGGGACGTCGTCGCCGCCGGAGGTGTAGGTGCCCTTGGCGCCGGTCTTGGTGTTGAAGTTGTCCAGCACCTTCTGGAACGTCGCCTGCTCGTCCTTGGTCCACGGGCCGAGCACCGAGAACGCCTGTCCATCGAGCTTCGGCAGCGCCGAGCCCCCCGAGGAGGCCGCGGTGGTGGTGGTGGAGCCGCCGCCTGAGGGGGTGGAGCTGCTCGAGCACGACGTTGCCAGTAGTGCTGACGCCGACATGAGTACGCCGAGCGCCACGAGCTTTCTGCGTTGCAATCTCACTATGTGTCCTCCCTAGAGTTGAACTGAGCCCGTTGCTCCGGCTCAGCTGTCCAGACGCCGAGACCGGTTCCCGGGTCGAAGTAGTGCAGCCGCTGGGTGTCGATCCGAACATGCACGGGCTCGCCGATGGCCACGGTGCTGCGCGGGTTGAATCGGGCCACGAGCGTCGTCGACGCGTCGCTGCTCTGCGGGGCGCCCGCATCAGGGTGCCCGACGTCTTTGGCGAGCTCGGTGAGGTCGTCGTTGCTCTGCACGGGCTCGGCATCGACACTCAGGTGCACGATCAGGTCGGAGCCCAGCGGTTCGATGAGGTCGGCGACGGCGTGCAGCACCGGGCGAGAGTTGTCGGGAAGCACGGCGTTCGATCCCACAGCGTTTGATCCCACGGCAGCGTCGTCCAGGTCCTCCGGGCGCACACCCACCACCACCCGCTGGTCCAGGTAGTCGGCCAGTGCGGGGCGGGTCTGCAGCACCGACTCGGGCAGCCGCACGGTCTGCGATCCGAGCTGCAGTGCCAGCTCATCGCCCGTCCGGGTCACGGTGCCCATCATGAGGTTCATCGCGGGCGAGCCGATGAAC
>JALYVL010000375.1 GCA_030853285.1 Actinomycetota bacterium
AACCCGCTGGTCGACGCCACCTGGCGGTTCATGACCCTGGACACCGACGGCAAGATCCGGATGGACTGCTCCTCGCCCAACGCGATGGCCTCCCTGGTGGCCGCAAGGACGGACTACGACCTGGCCACCGGCAACGACGCGGACGCCGACCGGCATGGCATCGTCACCCCGGACGCCGGGCTGATGAACCCGAACCACTACCTGGCGGTGGCCATCGACTACCTGCTCAGCCATCGTCCACGGTGGCCGGCCACCACGAAGATCGGCAAGACCGTGGTCAGCAGCTCGATGATCGACCGGGTGGTGGCCGCCAACGGACGTCAGCTGGTGGAGGTGCCCGTCGGGTTCAAGTGGTTCGTGCCCGGCCTGCTGGACGGCACCGTCGGCTTCGGCGGTGAGGAGAGCGCGGGGGCTTCCTTCCTGCGACACGACGGCGGGGTGTGGACCACGGACAAGGACGGCATTCTCCTGGCCCTGTTGGCGGCTGAGATGCAAGCGATCACCTCGAAATCACCGTCGCAGCGCTACGCGGAGCTGACCGCCGAGCACGGCGACCCCGCATACGCCAGGGTGGACGCCCCGGCCAGCCGCGAGCAGAAGGCGCGCCTGGGCAAGCTCAGCGCCGAGCAGGTCACCGCAGACACCCTCGCCGGCGAACCGATCACCGCCAAGCTCACCCACGCCCCAGGCAACGACGCGGCCATCGGGGGCCTCAAGGTGTGCACCGAGAACGCCTGGTTCGCCGCGCGCCCGTCGGGCACGGAGGACGTCTACAAGGTGTACGCCGAGTCGTTCCAGGGTCCGGAGCACTTGGCGCGGGTGCAGCAGGCGGCCCAACAAATGGTCGCCGAGGTGCTCAACTGATCCGCCGCGCCGAGAAGACCCCGCTGCCCCGGGAGATCTGGGTCCTCGTCGCCGCAGCCTTCGTCATCGCCGTCGGCTTCGGCCTGGTGGCGCCCGCGTTGCCGGCGTTCGCGCGATCCTTCGACGTGGGAGTCACCGCCGCGTCGGTGGTGATCAGCGCCTTCGCCTTCATGCGCCTGCTCTTTGCCCCGGTCAGCGGCCGACTGGTGCAGCGGCTGGGGGAGCAGCCGGTGTACCTCATGGGGCTGCTCATAGTCGCGCTGTCCACCGGGGCATGTGCCTTTGCGCAGAGCTACTGGCAGCTGCTGGTCTTCCGCGGTCTCGGTGGTATCGGCTCCACCATGTTCACCGTGGCCGCCCTCGGCCTGCTGGTGCGGATCGCGCCGCCCGCCATCCGCGGGCGGGTGACGGGGCTGTACGCCACCAGTTTCTTGCTCGGGAGCATCGGCGGACCGCTGGTCGGGGGGGCGCTGCTGCGCTTCGGGCTGCGGGTGCCGTTCGTGATCTACGCGATCGCTCTGCTCATCGCCGCGGCTGTGGTGTTCACCCAGCTGCGGGGTTCGCAGTTCACCCCGCGCGACCTCACCGACGAGCGACCGGTGATGCGCCTGCGCGACGCGTGGGGGCACGCCGCCTACCGAGCCGCGGTGGCCTCCAGCTTCGCCAACGGCTGGGCGGTGATCGGGGTACGGGTCGCGTTGGTTCCGCTTTTCGTCACCGAGGCGCTGCACTCGGGTGCGGGCCTGGCCGGAGTGGCGCTGTCGGTGTTCGCCGTCGGCAACGCGCTGGTGCTGATTCCCTCCGGCCGGCTCTCGGACCGGCAGGGCCGCCGCACCCTGGTACTGGTTGGGTTGTTGATCACCGGTAGCGCCACCATTTGGCTGGGGTTCACCACCAACACAGTGACCTTTCTCATCGCCACCACATTGGCCGGTGTCGGCTCTGGGCTGCTGAACCCGCCGCAGCAGGCCGCCGTCGCCGACGTGGTCGGTTCAGAGAACAAGGGCGGCCCGGTGTTCGCCGGCTTCCAGATGGCCTCTGACGTGGGCGCGATCGCCGGCCCGGTCGGCGCGGGGCTGCTCGCCCAGTACGTCTCCTACTCCGCGGCGTTCGGGGCGACCGGCGCCATGGCGCTGCTGGCGGCGCTGGTGTGGCTACGCGCGCCGGAGACTCTGCCCCGCCCAGATCAGCCCGTCGGGCCGACCCCGATGAGCAAACCGACCAGATAGGTGGCGCCCGCGGCGATGATGCCGAAGGCCAGCTGGCGGATGCCCGCCTTCCACCACGACTGGCCGGTGAACCGGGCAGCAATGATGCCCGCCGTGATGAGACCGACGGCACCAACTGCCAGACCGGCGACCAGAGAGTTGAAGCCCAACAGGTAGGGGATCAGCGGAAAGATCGCGCCGATCGCGAACATCAGGAACGAGGACAACGCGGCCACCATCGGGGAGGGCTGCTCCTCCGGATCGATGCCCAGTTCGTGGGTGAGGTGGATGCGCACGGCCTGCTCCGGGTC
>JALYVL010000376.1 GCA_030853285.1 Actinomycetota bacterium
GATGGTGATCTGCGACCGTCCCATCGCCGACGTGTGCCCGGTGGAGTGGGCTCGGATGGCCAACCGCAGCGTGCTGCAGTGGGACAAAGATGACTGCGCCGCAGTGGGTTTGGTCAAGTTCGACCTACTGGGGCTTGGCATGCTCTCCGCGCTGCACTACGCCATCGACTTCGTCGCCGAGCATGAGGGAATCGAGGCCGACCTGGCCCAGATCGATCTCACCGAGGCAGCCGTGTACGAGATGTTGCAGCGGGCCGACACGGTGGGGGTGTTCCAGGTGGAGTCCCGCGCCCAGATGGCCACGCTGCCGCGGCTGAAGCCGCGGGTGTTCTACGACCTGGTGGTGGAGGTGGCGCTCATCCGACCGGGCCCGATCCAGGGTGGGTCGGTGCACCCGTTCATCCGGCGCCGCAACAAGCTGGAGCCGGTGACCTATGAGCACCCGTCGATGGAACGGGCGCTGTCCAAGACCTTGGGGGTGCCGCTGTTTCAGGAGCAGCTCATGCAGCTGGCGGTGGACTGCGCGGGGTTCACCGGCACCGAGGCCGACGAGCTGCGCCGGGCCATGGGCTCCAAGCGGTCACCGGAACGCATGCAGCGGCTGCGGCAACGTTTCTACGACGGGATGGCGGCCACCAACGGCATCACCGGGGACACCGCGGACCGCATCTTCGAGAAGCTGTTCGCCTTCGCCAACTTCGGCTTCCCGGAGAGCCACTCGCTGAGCTTTGCCTCGCTGGTGTTCTACTCGGCGTGGTTCAAGCTGCACCATCCGGCGGCGTTCTGCGCGGCCTTGCTCCGGGCCCAGCCGATGGGCTTCTACTCTCCGCAGTCACTGGTGGCCGACGCTCGACGCCACGGGGTCACCGTGCACGGTCCGAACGTGAACCGAAGCCTCGCCCACGCCGATCTGGAACCCGCGCCCACCGGTGAGCAGGCGGTACGGCTCGGGCTGGCGTCGGTCCGCAGCGTCGGTGATGCCGTGGCGCAACGAATGGTCGATGAGCGCCGCACGCATGGCGGCTTCGTGAATTTGCTCGACCTCACCCGCCGTGTCGGCTTGAGTGTCACCCAGACCGAGGCGCTGGCCACCGCGGGCGCATTGGGGTGCTTCGACCTGCAACGGCGGGAAGCACTGTGGGCGGCCGGTGCCGCCGCGGCGGAACGCCCTGATCGGCTGCCCGGTACGGGGGTGGGCACCGCCGCGCCGACGTTGCCCGGGATGAGCGAGGTGGAGCTGGCGGTGGCCGACGTGTGGGCCACCGGGGTGTCCCCGGATAGCTATCCCACCCAGTTTCTTCGTCCGCAGCTGGCGGCGCTGGGCGTCGTTCCGGCCGGAGAGTTGTTGTCCGCCCTCGATGGCAGCCGGGTGCTGGTGGGGGGAGCGGTCACCCACCGGCAACGCCCCGCCACGGCAGGTGGAGTCACGTTCCTCAACCTCGAGGACGAGACCGGAATGGTGAATGTGGTGTGTTCGCAAGGCTTGTGGGCCCGCTACCGTCGTACGGTCCGCTCCGCGCCTGCCTTGCTGGTCAGAGGGGTGGTGCAGAACGCCGAAGGCGCGGTGACCGTGGTCGCCGACCACGTACAGCGGATGGATCTTCGGGTGTCGTCGACCTCTCGTGACTTCAGATGAGCTCCAGCACCCTGACGGCAAGCAAACGCTCGATGGACGCGGGGAGCACGCAGGCACTGCCCCCGCCGGGCTGGCCGAACCACGCCACCGCCTCACCCATCAGTGCCTCCACCGGGCGATGGACCCGGTAGACCGAGTACGGCTGCTGCATCAGCTCCGCCGGTAGCGAGCGCATCGGGAACGGTGTGTCGGCCAGGTAGGTGACATTGCCCTGCGGCGTTCCGAGGCGATCGAGCAGCGTGCCCGGCTGCACCACGAGCTGGCGCAGATCCCGAAACAGGGTCAACGGCGGGTCGCCGGGAAGCGGATCGATGCGCTGTCCGGTGCGAAACACCTCCTCTCCGGAGGCTTGTGTCGTGCTCAGGACCACGTGGCCGAGGGCGTAGGCCACCGCGTCGCGGGCGGCGCCGAATTCCACCGCGTCGCGGGCGGCGCCGAATTCCACCGCGTCGCGGGCGGCGCCTCGAACCTGCCAGCGGCCGGAGCGCCTGCTGATCGTCCATCCGTCATCCGGCGCGGCGTCACCAAAGTGGACCGCTCCGGGGACACAGTCCACAGTAGACAAAATGCGCGAAAGCTGAGCTGACAGGGCGGCCGCGTCGAGAACGTCCACGAGCCACGGGGGCAGCCCAGTACGGTCCAGCCCCGCCACATCCTGCGCGTAGTCGGCCGGTTCCGGTGCGACATCGTTCATTTGGGGCTCGGCGGTATCGGTATCCAGCACGAAGCGGTCGGGATAAGCA
>JALYVL010000377.1 GCA_030853285.1 Actinomycetota bacterium
GTCTGTGAGCTCCGAGCTGACGGTGGGGCCCGCCATCGGCGCGCTCATCGACCGGTCCGGAGACGCACGCATGGTGGTACTCGGCTCGCGCGGATTGGGCGAGGTCACCGGCGCTCTGCTGGGATCGGTGACCTCTGCACTGGCCCACCACGCGCACAGTCCCGTAGCCGTGATCGGTGACTGGCCGCGGACCACACGCCCCACCGCGCAAGATCCTGTTGTCGTCGGCGTCGACGGAACGGTACACAGTGAGCCAACCATCGCCATGGCTTTCGAAGAAGCTTCTCTGCGCGGCGCCGCTCTCATTGCCCTACACGCATGGAGTGACGTCGCCTTGTCAACGTTATCCCCTCACAACCAGGGCTTGCCCTGGAATTCCATCGAAACTGCAGAGCAGGCGATGCTCGCTGAATCCCTGGCCGGATGGCGCGAGCAGTACCCGGACGTAGCCGTGCGCACACGGGTCGTCCCTGATCGACTCGTGCACCATCTCGTGGCGCAAGCCAACGACGCGGCGCTGTTGGTCGTGGGTAGCCGTGGACGCGGCGGGTTCGCCGGCATGCTGCTCGGATCCACCAGCACCGCCGTACTGCATGCAACGGAATGCCCTCTGCTGATCGTGCGCAGCACCTACTGACCAGGCGGCAAGGTGGCCGCAGCCGAGGACGTGCAACGACTCCGAGAACGACCCTGACCGCAATTGGAGTCGGTGTGGGAGGTGCGGGGCGGTGCTTCTCGGTCCCGACCACTGCCGCCGTCCCGATGATGTCAGGACCCTGCTGACCGCACCGGCATCTCAGGAAGGTAGGGACAACCGACAAGTGTCGGGTCAGGAGCGAGACGCGCAGCCGGCCCGGCTCGTACACGCAGCCGTCCGACCCGCTGCGGCCGGGTGACCATCTCTGACATCGTTGAACGACCCCACCGCACCGCTCCGTCCGCAGTGGTCGGTTTCGCGGTCGGTCTTGATGGTGCAGGAGGTCGGGTGCCGGCCGCGGTGACCGCGGTCGGCGAGCTGGGCGTAGCTGCGGACGTGGCGGGCCGGCGAGTACTTCTTTCCAGATCCTTCTCTGCAGACCTTGCTACGCAACGCCACGTTCGTGGCCAGCTTGGCCGGCTTCGGGCGTGAGGCCCGCTCGTAAGCCTGCGCGGCCGTGGCCCGACCCAACGCGATCTCCTCCCGCTACGATCACTAGTAGTCGACTTTGTGGGGTCAGATGCGAAGATTGGGTGAACTCGAGGCTGCAGTGATGGATGTGCTGTGGCGTGCCCAGGGGCCCCTGAAGGTGCGTGAGGTGCTCGAGCGTCTCGATACGGGCCGCGAGCTGGCCTATACAACCGTGATGACGGTGTTGGACAACCTTCACCGCAAGGATTGGGTGACCCGTGAGCGCGAGGGGAAGGCCTATCGCTACCTGCCTGCGGCCAGTCGGGCTGAGGCTGCGGCGAATTCTTTGCGTGAGGTTTTGGATGGCTCCGGCGACCCTGAGGCTGTACTGCTCCACTTCACGAAGTCGGTGACGGAAAGCGAATCGGCCTTGCTGCGTAGGGCCTTGAGGAAAAAGACTCCGCACCGATGATGGTGGCTCTGGCGTTGCTGCTGGGCGCGGCAATTCTCGGGTGGTTCGCACCGGGCAGGTTGCGGGCACTGGGGTCCACCGGGGTGGACTCCGCCGCGCTGCTGCTGGCGTGGGCGGTGGCTGGCTTAACCGTTCTCGCCTCGGCGGTCACCGCCGTGGGGGTGCTGGTGATCCCGAGCCACGGGTCGAAGGACGGGGTCCCGTCAGCGTTGCACGGTTGTTGGGACGCCCTCGCCCACGGCACTGTCCCCCGTGCTGAGCAGATCGCCGGACTCGGTGGCGCCGCCCTACTCGGTGTCTTGACGGTAAGGGTGCTGGTCGTGTTCGGCTCGTCGGCCCTGCGGCGGCGGCGGGCTCGGGACAAGCATCTGTCCAGTTTGCGCATCGCGACCACCCGCCGACCGGGCGACCCGCGGACGTGGTGGCTTGACCACGCCCACCCGGTGGCGTTCAGCTTGGCTGGTCATCCGGGTGTGGTGGTGGCCTCGGACGGGCTGCGAGACCGGTTGACCGATCGCGAGGTTTCCGCCGTCCTGGCGCACGAGTACGCCCATCTGCGCGGACGCCATCACCTGCTCATTGCGTGGTTCGATGCGCTGGCCAAAGCGCTGCCGCTCGTGCCGCTGTTTCGCGAGGCCCCGCAGGTCGTCCGTGGCCTGGCCGAGCAGTCCGCCGATGCCTGCGCAGCGCGAACCTATGGTCCAGATGTTGTCTGTTCGGCACTCGTGGCGATGGCAGCGGCTGGGTGTGCCGCGCCCGGCGACGCGTTGGCGATGGCCCAGGGTTCGATCGAGG
>JALYVL010000378.1 GCA_030853285.1 Actinomycetota bacterium
GGGTAGCGCCCACTCGAACCCTGGTTGAGCGCGCCGATGGTGGTGGTCGATTCACGCAACGTCACCTTCGAAAGTCGCGGTACCTCAGTACCGTTGCAGTACAACGGACCCTCGGCCACCGCGGCGTAGCGCTGTTGCAAGAGCGGCAGCCAGGTGAGGCCGGCGACGGGAACTCCGTCGTGCACCAGTGCCAGCAGCATCCCGGACAGCGGCAGCCCCGCGGAGTAGTTGGCGGTGCCGTCGACGGGGTCCAACACCCACACGGTGCCGGTACCCACGTCGGGACCACCGAACTCCTCACCGTGCACGGCGATGCCGGTGCGGGCGGTCAACTCGGCCGTGAGCGTGCGCTCGAGCTCCAGGTCGACTTCGGTGGCGAAGTCGGCAGGTCCTTTGTGGACGGAGCTGGGCGCACCAAGGCCCGCGATGAACCGGCCGCTCACCCCGTCGAAGAGCGCTTCCGCCTCGGCGAGCAGACCCACGGCATCTGGCGTACTCATCGGCACACTCCCACGTCGCTTCGCTCGCTCATCGTGACACCGCATCCAGCGCCTCGGGCAGCGTGAACCGGCCCGCGTAGAGCGCCTTACCCACGATCGAGCCCTCGACCCCCTCGGGCACGAGCTTTGCGATGGCCCGCAGATCGTCCACTGTGGACACACCACCCGAGGCCACGACGGGGGAGTCGGTGACAGCGCAGACATCGCGCAACAACTGCAGGTTTGGCCCGGTAAGGGTCCCATCCTTGGTGACGTCGGTGACGACATAGCGCGCGCAGCCCTGGACTTCCAGCCGCTCGAGCACCTCGAACAGCTCACCACCGTCATTGACCCAGCCCCGGGCGGCGAGGCGGTGCACCCCGTCGACGATTCGCACGTCCAGGCCCACCGCGACGCGGTCGCCGAAGCGGGCAATGGCACTGGCGCACCACTCAGGGCTTTCCAGCGCTGCAGTGCCGAGGTTCACCCGTCGGCAACCGGTAGCCAGCGCGGCCTGCAGCGACGCGTCGTCGCGGATGCCGCCGGACAGCTCGACGTCCACATCGAGCTCGCCGACGACGCAGGCCAACAGCTCGCGATTGCTACCACGGCCGAAGGCGGCATCGAGGTCGACCAGATGTACCCACTCGGCGCCTGCATCTTGCCAGGCCAGCGCCGCATCCCGCGGCGAGCCGTAGTCGGTCTCGCTGCCGGCCTCCCCCTGCACCAAGCGGACGGCCTGGCCGTCGGCAACGTCAACAGCGGGCAGCAGGACCAGGCTCACGTGCGTTCACTCTAGTGGCTGCACACCCGCTCACAGCCCACGCACCCAGTTCTCCAGCAGCGCAGCACCGGTGTCCCCGGACTTCTCTGGGTGGAACTGGGTGGCTGAGAGCGGGCCGTTCTCCACGGCAGCGAGAAAGCGCCCACCGTGCTCGGCCCAGGTGAGCAGCGGCTGAGGTAACGGTCCGCCGGCGGGAAGCTCCCACCGCTGCACGGCGTAGGAGTGCACGAAGTAGAACCGGGCGTCGGTGGCGATGCCGTGGAACAGGGTGGTCTCCGGCGGCGCCTGCACAGTGTTCCACCCCATGTGCGGCAAAACTTGTGCCGGCAGTCGCTCCACCGTGCCCGGCCACTCGCCGCAGCCGGTGGAGGCCTCCGGTGCGCCGTGGTCGAACTCCACTCCACGCTCGAACAGCACCTGCATGCCGACACAAACCCCGAGCACCGGCCGTCCCCCGGCCAGGCGTTCATCGATGATGCGGTCGCCCTTGACAGTGCGCAGACCGGCCATGCAGGCGGCGTAGGCACCGACGCCGGGCACCATGAGCCCGTCCGCAGCCATTGCCGCCTTCGGATCGGCGGTGACCGTGACCTGCGCGCCTACCCGTTGCAGGGCACGTTCGGCCGAACGCAGGTTGCCCGAGCCGTAGTCCAGCACGACGACCGACGGGGCACCCATGCTCTTCAGATTAGTCGCAGCACGCCGGCGGCCGCAGCGAGTGCAGCGGCGATAGCCAGCAACACGCTCAACCGTCGCGAGTAGTTTTGCCACGCCGTCCACGCGCCGCCGGCCAGAAACCCCGCGAGCAGGAGTAGCAGAACGGGTACGACGTTGCTCACAGACTGCCTTTGGTGCTGGGCACTCCGCGTACGCGGGGGTCGGGCTCCACCGCTGTGCGCAGCGCCCGCGCCACCGCCTTGAACTGCGCCTCGGTGACGTGGTGCGGGTCGCGGCCGTAGAGGGTGCGCACGTGCAGCGCGATGCGTGCGTTCAAGGCCAGTGACTCGAAGACATGGGCGTTGATCACCGTGTTGTACGGCGCGCCGTCGCCTGAGCCGCCGATGACGCTGGTCAATAGGTGCTCCGGCTCCCCGGTGTGCACGCAGTAA
>JALYVL010000379.1 GCA_030853285.1 Actinomycetota bacterium
GGCATTGACGAAGCGCTGCAAGCCAGCCGGGCCGCCGTAGCCCTCGTGCACCGCGTACCAGAGCACCCCGTCGTAGCCCCAGTTGTGGGTGCCGTTGAATGCGTTGACCGGCATCACCTCCACCAGGTCGATGCCCAGGTCGCTCAGGTGGTCGAGCTTGTCGATGGCCGCGTCGAAGGTGCCCTCGGGAGTGAACGTGCCGATGTGCAGCTCGTAGATGCTGGCGCCGGCGAGCTGCCGGCCGGTCCAGGCGCCGTCGGTCCACGCCGACGGGTCCAGGGTGTGGCGCTGGGACAGCGCGTGTACACCCTGGGGCTGGCGCGGGGAGCGTGGGTCGGGCAGGGGCGTCGGGTCGTCGTCCAGCAGAAAGCCGTAGTGGCTGTCCGGGCGGGCGTCGGCGACCTCGGCCCGCCACCAGCCGTCGGTGGTGCGGGTCATCGGATGCACGGCTCCGTCGACCTGCACCCGCACGCTTCTCGGAGTCGGCGCCCACACGGCGAAGGACTGTGCAGCAGTTGTTTCGGTCACGCCGCTCATTGTCGCGGTGCAGGCCAGCCGCCGCAGAGTCAGGGCACTGTGCGCCAGCTGAATGGCCGCCACCAACGGCGGACTGGCAGCGCATCGAACAACGCGTTGTCGAACGGTTCGTCGACGATCAGGATACGGAGGTCGAGATCGACTGCCCACCGGTACCGCCCAGGTACTCGGCGGAGACGCATGTCGGATACACCGGAGCCACGTCGGCAATCTCGATCACCCCACCGTCGTCGTTCAGCTCGCGGTTGTCGGTTCCAGTGCCGTGGGCTGAGGTTCGGCCGGGGCATTGGGCGCAGAGGCCATCGCCAGGCGGGCGACCTCATCGAAGGCGGCCACATCGTCACCGAGCAGGAAGCGGTCCACCTTGGCCCGGCGCCAGTACAGGTGAGCATCGTGCTCCCAGGTGAAGCCGATCCCGCCATGCACTTGGATCAGCGTTTCCGCCGCCTTCTCCAGCACGCCGGCCGCGGATGCCTTGGCGGCGGCCGCGGCCAAGGCCAGCTCGTGGGGGTTTTCATCGGCGGTCCAGGCGGCCCACCACACCAGCGACCGCAGCTGCTCCACCCCGACGTAGGCGTCCACCAACATGTGCTTGATGGCCTGGTAGGAGCCGATGAACCGCCCGAACGCCGCGCGCTCCTTGGCGTAGGCCACGGCCAGCTCGACGGCGCGCGCCGCCGTCCCGAGGTCCTCGGCCGCGAGGATCACCCGGCCCACCCGCTCGGCGTGCTCCCAACGGGCGGCGACGTCCGAGCCGATCACCTGCGTCTCGCCGAGGGTGACGGTGCCCAATCCGCGGGTCGGGTCGATCGGATCACCAATGGCCACGGTGCCGTCGGCGACCACGAGGTCGTCCCCCGACCGCGCAAGGAAGCTGTCGGCGCCGGCGGCGTCCAGCACCGGAGCGGAACCGTCGAGCACGGCGTAGCCGACAGACCCATCGGCCAAGGACGCCAGGCGCTCGTCGTCCCCGGCCAGCAGCACTGCCGCCCGAGCCGTGCTCACCATGGACGGCCCGGCGAGCACCCGGCCGGCCTGCTCAGCCACGACCGCGAGGTCCAGGACATTTCGCCCGGCACCGCCGGCCGACTCCGGCACTGTGATCCCGTAGAAGCCGACGTCGGCGATGGCCCGTCGGCCCGGTGCGACCGGTGTGCTCCCGTCGAGCATCCGCCGAGCGTCGGCGGGCGAGGCCTGCTCGGAGAAGAAGTCGCGCGCGGCAGCGGCGAACTCGCGCTGGTCGTCGTCGAGGTCGAAGTTCATTGCTGTCCTCCTGCAGGGGCGGGCGCGTTCTTGTCGGAGCGGGGTTCGGTGGGCAGGCCCAGCACCCGTTCGCCGAGCACATTGCGTAGCACCTGGTCGGTGCCCCCGGCGATCGCCATACCGGGCAGCGCGGCCTGCAGGTGCTGCCACGTGCCTTCTCCCTCCGTGGTCTTGGCGTAGACGGCGTCGTCGCCGAGCAGGCGTACTCCGAGGTCGGCCACGGCTCGGGAGGTGAGGGTGCCCGCGAGCTTGCCTGCGCTGGCCTCCGGCCCGGGAGCGTCCCCGCGGCTGATGGCCGAGAGCTGGCGGTAGCCGGTGTAGCGAATGCCGAGTGAGGCGACGTAGGCCCGGCCGAGGTCCTGGCGAGCCAGTGCCTGCCGCGCCGGCGACAAGTCCGAGATGTGCTGTGCGGTGTGCGCGATGATCGCGTCGATGCCCATGCCGATGTCGGTACCGCCGCCGCCCAGGGATAGTCGCTCGCTCATCAACGTGGTCAGCGCGACGCGCCAGCCGTTGTCGACGTCGCCGAGGCGCTCGCGGTCAGGGATCACCACGTCGTCGAAGAACAC
>JALYVL010000021.1 GCA_030853285.1 Actinomycetota bacterium
CACTCGATGCGGCTCTGCGTACGGGGTGTGTTTCTGCCCGCTCACTCCGGGCCGAGCTCGACCGCCACGAGCGGCGGCGCGGGATCACAGCGGCGCGTGAACTGGTCGCTCTAGCTGACGGTCGAGCGGAGTCGCCGATGGAGTCACGCTCGCGGCTGCGCTGCCTCGAAGGCGGACTGCCAACCCCCGAGCTGCAGATCGAGGTTCGTACTGGTAATCGCCGTTACCGCATCGACCTGGGCTGGCGGCTGCAGAAGGTCGGCCTCGAGTACGACAGCCTGTCCTTCCACGGCGACCACGCGTCGCTGCGCTACGACCGCGAGCGGCACAACCGGCTCACCGCGCATGGCTGGACGATGATCTACGCCACTGCGCGCCAGGTGTTGAGCGCTCCCGATGAGCTGATTGCGCAGGTGCGGCGCGCGCTGCAGGCGGCGGTCGCCTGACGGGCGTGCCCAAGTTGTCGTGTACGCGGCGATGGCAGCGACAATCTGGGCAGGCTCGACGTGAGTCAGTTACGCCTCCAGCTTGTAACCGAGCCCGCGCACGGTGAGCAGGTACTGGGGGGTCGCCGGATCCGGCTCGATCTTCGAGCGCAGCCGCTTGACGTGCACATCCAGTGTCTTGGTGTCCCCGACGTAGTCCTGACCCCACACCCGGTCGATGAGCTGTCCCCGAGTGAGTACCCGCCCTGAGTTGCGCAGCAGGTACTCCAACAGGTCGAACTCTTTCAGCGGCAGGGTGATCGGCTCGCCGTCCACCGCAACCGTGTGCCGCTCGATGTCCATGCGTACCCGTCCGGCCGCGAGCACTCCGGCTGCCCCGGCATCGTCAACGGCATCGAGACCACGGCGCAGCACCGCCCGGATGCGGGCGATCAGTTCCCGCGCGGAGTACGGCTTGGTGACGTAGTCGTCCGCACCAAGCTCCAGACCCACCACCTTGTCGATCTCGCTATCTCTGGCCGTCACCATGATCACCGGCACTCCGGAGCGCTGGCGCAGCTGCTTGCAGACGTCGGTCCCGCTCATTCCGGGCAGCATGACGTCAAGCAACACGATGTCGGCGCCCCGGCGATCGAATTCATCCAGCGCCGCAGGCCCGTCACCGACGACCACCGCGGCGAAGCCCTCTTTCCGCAGCAAGAACGCCAAGGGATCGGCCAGCGACTCCTCGTCCTCCACGATCAGCACTCTGGTCACCGCTGGCTTCCTTCCATGGCGTCTTCGTCGTGGACGGGCAGTACCACGGTGAAGGTGGACCCCGTGTCCTGCCTGCTCCAGAGGCGTACCTGCCCGTTGTGGTTGGCGGCGACGTGTTTGACGATGGCCAGACCCAGCCCGGTGCCTCCGGTAGCCCGCGACCGCGCCGCATCGACGCGAAAAAACCGCTCGAAGACCCGTTCCTGGTGTTCGGGCGCGATACCGATTCCCCGGTCGGTGACGCTGAGCTCGACCTGACCGTGGCGGCACGCTCTGCTCACCGACACTGCGCTGTCGGTGGGCGAGTAGGCGATCGCGTTCTCGACCAGGTTGGCCAGCGCGGTGACGAGCAGGGTGCGATCGCCGCGTACCTCGAGGCCGCTTGGCGCATCCGCGGTCACCTCGATGCCGGCTGCCTCGGCGGTGAGCCGGCAACGCCCGAGGGCCTCGCTCACCACCTGATCGACGTCGACGACCGCGAGGTCGGGGAGCTTGTCCGCACCCTGCAGCCGGGACAGCGCGATCAGCTCGGTCACCATGGAGCCGAGCCTGCGCGCCTCGCCCAGCAGGCGTGATCCGAAGTGCTGCACCGCGGTTGGATCCTGCACCGACTCCAACAGCGCCTCCGCCAGCAAGGCCATCGCCCCGACCGGTGTCTTCAGTTCGTGGCTGATGTTGGCCACGAAGTCACGGCGCGCAGCGTCCAGCCGTATCTGCTCGGACTCGTCGCTCGCGTCGATCACCGCGAAACGACGGTCCGCATCACTGAGCATGCGTACCCGCGCATGCACGGCCAGCAACGTACGTCCCGGCCGGGCGTCCAGTGTGGACAAGTTGACCTCGGCGGCCTCGCCGTTGCCGAGCACGATGCGCGCCGTCGACCACGCGGTGGCGTCGAGTCTGCGGTTGCGGATGAGGCCGAGCTCCTCGGCGCGCGGGTTGCTCAGCAGCACATCACCGAAGCGATCGACCACGGCGATGCCGGCGAGGGACGAAGCGAAGATCTGCTGCAGCACCTCGTGCACGGTGATGCCCGCCGCCTGGACGCGTCTGCGCACAAAGTGCCCGCGCACCCGGGGGACGACCGTCGCACCGATGGTCAGGCCGGCGGCAACGGCGAGGACCGCGAGGAGCACGGCGTTGAACACGGTCACCCGCGGATCGTACGTTCAGCGGCGGGCACACCTGCGCACATCGGTCGGACTTCCCGGGGCAAACCCGCGATCGACGGCAAACGTTCGCCCAGCGTTCATCCGTCGTTGTGGCAGCCGATCCGCGGCGCTCAGCGCCCCTGGTTCGCCACCGCTGCGGCACCCGCGGCTGCCGCTTCCGGATCGAGGTACATCCCACCGGAGGTGGTGGGGGCAAGATCGGCATTGAGGTCATACCGCAATGGGATGCCGGTGGGGATGTTCAACCCGGCGATGTCGGCGTCGGACACCCCGTCGAGGTGCTTCACCATGGCGCGCAAGGAGTTTCCGTGGGCCGTAACCAGCACGGTCTTGCCCGCGCGCAGGTCCGGCACGATGGAGTGCTCCCAGTACGGGAGCAGCCGGGTCACGACGTCGGCCAGGCACTCGGTGAGCGGACCACCGTCGATGTCGGCGTAGCGCACGTCGGTGTCCTGGCTGTACTCGCTGCCCGCGGCGATGGGAGGGGGCGGAGTGTCGTAGCTTCGCCGCCAGAGCATGAACTGCTCCTCGCCGAACTCGTCCTTGGTCTGCTCCTTGTTCTTGCCCTGCAGCGCACCGTAGTGCCGCTCGTTGAGTCGCCAGTCCCGGTGCACCGGAATCCAATGCCGCTCAGCCACATCCAGCGCGAGAGCCGCGGTGGTGATGGCCCTACGCAGCAGCGAGGTGTGCAGCACGTCGGGCAGCAGTCCGTGTTCGGCCAGCAGCTGGCCGCCCTTGACGGCCTCGCCGCGGCCTTTCTCGGTCAGCGGCACATCCACCCAGCCGGTGAACTGTCCGGAGGCGTTCCAGGTGCTTTCACCATGACGAAGCAGAACAAGGGTGCTCATAGCTCATATCTTGGCAGACACCTCAACTCGCGGTGCGTAAGTCCTTGCGCAGGATTTTGCCCGCCGAGGACTTGGGGATGACGTCGATGAACTCCACCCGGCGGACCTTCTTGTACGGGGCCACCTTGCTCGCGACGAAGCTCATCACGTCGTCGGCCGACAACTCGACCCCCGGTTGGCGCACGACGAACGCCTTCGGGATCTCCTCGCCGTCGGCGTCGTTCACCCCGACGACGGCGGCGTCGGCGATGGCGTCGTGGGAGAGCAGCAAGGCCTCCAGCTCGGCCGGAGGCACTTGGTAGCCCTTGTACTTGATCAGCTCCTTGACCCGGTCCACGATGCTCACGTAGCCCTCGGCGGACACCGTCGCCACGTCTCCGGTGTGCAGGAAGCCGTCGCTGTCCAACGTCTCCGCGGTGGCCCGCGGGTTTTCCAGATAGCCCAGCATCACGTTGGGGCCCTTGCACCACAGCTCGCCGGGCGCGCTCGTGCCCTCCGCGGGAATGTCAATCTCCTCCCCCGTGGCGGTATCGACGATCTTGCACTCCATGTTGGGGATGGTGATGCCGACGGTGCCCAGTGGAATGTCCTCGGCGTCGTCGGGCATGGAGTGGCTGACCGGGCTCAGCTCGCTCATGCCATAGCCCTGGCGTACCCGGCAGTGCAGCCGGTCGGCCACCTTCTTGCCCAGCTCAGCGTCCAGCGGGGCCGCGCCCGAGAAGACCATCTTCACCGTCGAGACGTCGTAGTCGTCGACCATGGGGTGCTTGGCCAGCGCCACCGCGATCGGCGGGGCGATGAAGATGAAGGTGGCTCCGTAGGTGTCGATGACGCGCAAAAAGTCGGCCAGGTCGAAGCGCGGCATCGTGATGATCGTCGCGCCGCGGGAGAGGCTGCTGTTCATCAGCACGCTCATCCCGTAGATGTGGAAGAACGGCAACACGGCAAGCAACCGGTCCTCTCCGGACAGCGTCAGCAGCGGTCCGGTCTGGGCGACGTTCGCGACGAGGTTGCGGTGGGTCAGCATCACACCTTTGGCCCGGCCGGTGGTGCCGGAGGAGTACGGCAGGACCGCCACGTGGGTCGCGGGATCGAAGGTGACATCCGGTGCCTGAGCACCCGTGCTGAGCAGCTCGCGCAGCGAGGTCCGCTGCGGCAGCACCTCCGCCGAGCCGTCGATGAGCACGACGTTGCGCGGGTCCATGCCCACGGCCGCGGCCGCTTCGTCGGCTTGGGGCAGGAACGGCGAGATGGTGAACAGGTAGCTTGCCTTGGAGTCGGTGAGCTGGCGGGTGATATCGCCGGCGGTGTACAGCGAGTTGAGTGTGGTGGCGGTGCCACCCGAGCGCAGGATGCCGTGGAACACCGAGACGAACGCTGGCAAATTGGGGCACAGGATGGCGCCGACGTCGCCGATCCCGAATCCACGGGCGGCGAGAGCTCCAGCCAGTGCGTTGATCTGACCGACGAGCTCGCCGTAGGTGGTCTGCGCGCCGGTGCTGCCGTCGATCAGCGCGATTGTGGTGGCAAACGCCTCGTCCCTGCTGACTCGACCGAGCAAGAACTCGAACACGCTGGTGTCCGGGATCTCGACGTCAGGGAACGGACTGTGAAAACTCATCGCACTCCTCGAAGATGATGGTGTTGCCCATCACGTTACGGAAAGTCTTGACCTTCGCTGTGCACGAGGTGCGCGAACGCTTCCAGGTTGCGCAGGGACTCTCCTCGCGACGTGCGCCAGGCCCATTCCCGCCGGATCGAACTGGCGAAACCCAGCTCCAGCAAGGTGTTGAAGTCACCGTCGGCAGCCTCCAGCACCTGTCCCAGCACCCGGTCGAGCTCGTCGGTGCTGACGTTTTCCGCGGAAATACGGCCGACGAGGTAGATGTCGCCGATCTTGTCGATGGTGTAGTGCACGCCGAACAGTCCCCGGTTACGGCGCAGCAGGTAGGCGTACACCTCTTGGTGATTCTCATCGGCGTGACGGCACACGAAGGCCTCGATTCGCAAGCCGTGCTTACCCACCGTCAGCATGCAGGTGGTGGCGAGCTTCGCCTCGCCGGGCAGCGTGACCACGAACACGCCCTCGCTCGGGCGACTGAAGTCCATCTCCCCTTCGCGCAGGGTGGCCTCGATGGTCTTTTCCATACTCACGCGCGCACCCCCGTCGATCGTCGTGGTCGCAGGCTGCGCGGACGGTTCAGCACCGGCGTCGTCGGGCGGGGCGTCATCGCCGAGCGGGCTTGGGCGTAGGTGTGCAGCAACGCCTCCGCCGTGCGCTCCCAGGAGAAGTGTGCAGCGTGCCCGGGTGCGGCCGCGGCCATGGCATTTCGTCGGCCGGGATGATCGACGACGCGCGCCAACGCGTCCGCCCAGTCCTGCGTGCGGTGGGTGGGCACCAAGAGCCCGGTAACACCGTCGAGGACCGCCACGCCGAGTCCACCGACGTCTGCAGCGACCACCGGCGTACCGCAGGCCTGGGCTTCCAGGGCGACCAGGCCGAAGGACTCCGAGTGCGAGGGCACCGCCACCACGTCGGAAGCCAGGTAGATCTCGGCCAGCAGCTCAGGCGGCTGCGGTGGCAGGAAGGTGACCGACTCCGCGATGCCCAGGACCCCAGCCAGCTCCACCAGTGCCTGCGGTTGGTCCAGCCCGCTGCCCGAGGGACCTCCCACGATCAGCACCCGCAGTCGCCGCGTGGGATCCCGGCGCATCAGCTCTGCGGCGGCCCGCAGCAAGACGTCGGGAGCCTTGAGCGGTTGAATACGCCCGACGAAGCTCAGCAACACCTCATCGGAGGCGATGCCCAGCCCCGCGCGCGCCGCAGCGCGATCGCCCACCCGGAAACGCTGCAGGTCGGCGCCGGGGGCGATGGTGTCCACCCGTGCCGGGTCCGCGCCGTAGAGCTCGACCAGCTGGCGAGCTTCGGCTGCCGTGTTGGCCACCAGGCGACCGGCCTCATCCACCACCTGCTGCTCGCCGATGAGGCGCACCTTGGGCTCGGGAGCATCCCCCGCGGCCAGCGCCGCGTTCTTCACCTTGCCCAATGTGTGCGCGGTGTGCACCAACGGCACCCCCCAGCGGTCGCGGGCCAGCCAGCCGACCTGTCCGGACAACCAGTAGTGGCTGTGCACCAGGTCGTAGTACCCGGCCTCGTGGCGCGCCTCGGCCCGCAGCACCCCGGCGGTGAACGCGCACAATTGGGCAGGTAGCTCGTCCTTGTCCAGCCCGGCAAAGGGCCCGGCAACCACGTTGCGCACCACCACGCCAGCAGCCGGCCGCACAACCGCAGGAGCCGAGGACGACGTCGCCCTGGTGAAGATCTCCACTTCCACGCCCCGCTGGGCCAGGCACAGTGCGGTCTGCAGCACGTAGACGTTCATCCCGCCCGCGTCACCGGTGCCGGGCTGCTCGAGCGGAGAAGTGTGCACCGACAGCACGGCCACCCTGCGCGGCAGGGGTTGGGGGTCGATCACCGCTCCATCCTGCCCGCCGCAGCATGAGCATGCGCAACAAAGGCAGTGATCTCGGCGACAAAGCGCTGCGGATGTGTGGCGAACGGCGCGTGCCCGCCGTCCGTCCAGTAGGACGTCCGCACGTCACGCAGCAGCGCGGCGGCGTGCTCCCCAGCGCGGCAATCCACGACCGTGTCGACGGTGCCGTGCAGCACCAACGCCGGGATGTCGAGGGCGCCCAGCGTCCCGTCGTGGTCACATTCACGGGCGAACAACGCCGCACGAACGTGCGGCGGGGTGCTCAAAGCGGCCCCCAGAAGGGCCTGTGCTGTCCTGCCGTCCTGCGCCAACGCAATGCTGAAGCCGGCCAGTGCAGGGATTGCCGTCGCCGGGTCGGTAGACAATGCCGCAGGAAGGGCGCCGCGCATGGCTGCACCCACCCGTCCGCCTTCCTTGCCGCGGCCGAGTCCGGTGATCGCACCGACGAGGACCAGCCCGGCGGCTCGTCCCCCACCAGCCAGGTAGTCGCAGGCGACGAGCCCACCGTAGGACCAGCCGAGCACGACCGGCGGTCCGGCGAGCTCGGCAGCGTCGACCACAGCCGCGACGTCGGCTGCCCAGAGTGCCGCGTCGTCGTAACCCCGAGTGGGTTTGCCGGAGCGTCCGTGACCGCGCAGGTCGACGGCGACGACGCGATGATGCTCGCTGAGCTGCGCCAGCACGGCGGCACCCCAACAGTCCGCAGCCTGCGCCCAACCGTGCAACAACACCAGGGGCGGCGCCGCGGGATCACCACCCACCAGGTACGCGATGGCGGTGCCGTCCACGCTCACCACATCGCCAGAGTGCACCGGGCCCACAGTAGGCCCACAGCCCCCTAAAGGGCGGACATGCTTTGCCACTGCGACCACGGCACGGCCCAGTCGTAGATATCGCCGTCGGCGGCGGAAAGCTGGATGGAGGTGTTGGTGACCTCCACCGGGTCGCCGAGCATCGCCGAGCTGAAGTACTTCTGCGCATCCGCGGTCGACTCATTGATGCAGCCGTTGGACACGTTGGACTCGCCCTGTACACCGACCGTGTTGGGGTTGGCGTGGATGAATTCACCGTTGTTGCTGATCCGCACCGCCCACCGCTCGTGCACGTTGGCGTACCCGGCTGCGGGGTTGGTCATGTAGACGTCAGCGAGCTTCTCGCTGACCACGTGCACGCCGCTACGCGTGATGTTGCGCGCCAAATCCGCCTTGCCGTAGCTCACCGGGAAGTCGAACAGCATCTGGCCGTCCCTGATGACCACGATTCGGTGGCTGTTGGCGTCAGCCTTGACGATCTGGCTGCGGCCGATGGTGAAATGCGAGGTCAGGTCGGCCTTGCCGTACGCGCCATCGCCGAGGGCCACTCCGTACAGCTTGGCGCTGACGTCGACCGCGGTCCCTGGTGCGTAGTAGTTCTGCGGTCGCCAGTGCGCCCGTGCGCCCCCGGGGGAATCGGGCAGCCACGCCCACGAACCCGCTGTGGGTGGGTTGGTGGTGACGGTCAGCGCCTTTTGCGCCGCCGCCTTGTCGCTGACCTTGCCTGCGAACTGCAGGATGACCGGCATGGCGATACCGACCGTGTCGTTGTCGCCGATGTTGATAGTTGCGCTGGTGATCTTGTCGGGCTTGAGGGTGCTGAACGTCCCCGTGATCGGTGAGTTGTTGCCGCCGGGACCACTCACCGTCCCCGCCCAGGTATAGGTGCTGCCGTAGCCCAGCGCCTCGCTCGCGGTCCAGGAGTCACCCGCCGGGGACAGCGTGCCGTTCACCTTGGTACCCGTGGGGCTGCTCAGCGCCACATCGTGCAGTGTGCTGCCTTTGGCTGATACCGAGACCGGCGCCGCGGGTGGGACGTCCTTGGTTCCGTCGCCGGGCGACTCGGTGACGGGGACGGCGACCGAGGTCGTGGAAGTGTGATTTTGACCACCCGAACCGCCCGCTTCTGCACCGCCGGCCCCCAAGGGGGCCGCCGTGCACGCCGCCAGCGACAACGTCAACGCCACCAGGACGAGAAATGCGCAGCGGCGGCGCGCAGTGCGCATTGATCCCCTCATGCACGTCAGGATACCCGGGTGTGCCGTCGGCTAGCCGAAAATCGCGCATTTCACCAACACGGGCTCTGGCTCGAGTACCACGCCAAAGGCGTCGTCCACCCCTTGGCGCACCTGACGGGCCAGGGCCAGCAGGTCTGAGGCAGTGGCGTGGCCGCGGTTGGTCAAGGCCAAGGCGTGCTTGGTCGACAAGCGGGCAGGGGCATCCGGACCCGGGTAGCCGCGGGTGAAGCCCGCGTGTTCGATGAGCCAACCCGCCGACAGCTTCGTGCCGTCCCGACCGGGGAACTGTGGTGCGTCCGGTCCCGTTCGGGCCAGTACGGGCGGCAGTTGCACAGCGTCCAGCACCGGGTTGGTGAAGAAGGAACCGGCGCTCCACGTGTCGTGGTCGACTGCGTCGCTCACCATGCCCTTCGCGCCGCGCAGACCAAGGACTGCGCGGCGCACATCAGCAGCGGGCAGCCGCTCCCCGGCGCGCACGCCGAGTGCGGACGCCAGCTCGCGGTAGGTC
>JALYVL010000380.1 GCA_030853285.1 Actinomycetota bacterium
GTGGACCTGGCTGCCGCGGTCGGACCGCACCTGGCAGCGGGCCACGGCAACCCCGACGGTATGCACTGGGGCTGGGAGGGCCACCGCGCGGTCGCCGAGGCGGTCGTGGCAGCGGTAACACGACGCGGCCCGGGAGCCGTTCGTGCCGGCTGAGAACGCGCAGGTGGCGGTGGTGACCGACTCCACCGCGTATCTCCCCCCGGGTGTCGCGGCAGAGCACGGCATCACGGTGGTTCCCCTGCACCTCACCATCGAGGAGGGGGACGCGCTGGACGGTGTGGACGTCACTGCAGACCAGCTGGCCGCCGCGTTGAGCCAGCCTCGGCACGGTGTGCGCCGACGGGCAGGCATCACTACGTCCCGGTGCACACCGGAGGAGCTGCGCGCGGCGTACACCGAGGCGATGGCGCGCTCAGCAGGACCCGGCGGCGGCGTGTTGGCAGTACACCTCTCGCGCCACCTCTCCGGAACCTGGGAAGCAGCCCGACTGGCCGAGGAGCAACTGAGGGCGGAGGGCTCGAACGGTGCGGTTCGGGTGGTCGACTCACATTCCGCCGCCATGGGGCTGGGATTTCCGGTGTTGGCGGCGGCGCGCGAGGCTGCGGCCGGCGCTGATCTGGACGGGGCATACGCGGCCGCCGCTGACGTCGCTGCGCGGTGCCGCACGGTGCTCTGTGTGGACACCTTGGAGCACCTCCGACGCGGCGGTCGCATTGGAACCGCTGCAGCACTGCTGGGCACTGCGCTGTCGATGAAGCCGTTGCTGCACGTGGTCGACGGGCGTATCCAGGTGTTGGAGAAAGTGCGTACGTCCTCCCGCGCGCTCGCGCGGTTGGCGGACATCGCCGTGGCGGCGGCAGCAGATGAGCCCACGGCGGTGGCGGTGCACCATCTGGGTGCGCCGGAGCGGGCCGGCCGGCTCGTCGCCGAGCTGCAAGAGCGGATCCCCGCGCTGACCGAGGTCTACGTCTCCCAGGTCGGCGCCGTCGTGGGTGCGCATCTCGGGCCCGGCATGGTCGGCGTCGTCGTTTGTCCGGGCGGCGCTGGGGACCCCGACGTCTAAGGTTGGCGTCCGGTCAGGCCGAGCAGCCGATCCTGCAGCGGAGCGTCTTCGGCCACCGCCACCGCTGGCCCGAAGACCCCGATCTCCCGCCACTCCTCTGCGTGCGGACTCAGCTCGTCCCACAGCCCCTGCACCAGTGCAGCGGGCAAGGTTGCGTTCACTCCGATGGCGACAGCGATGTCGTGCGCACGGAGTCCTCGAAATGAGTTCACCTGCCAGAGATACTCCCGCGCGGTGAAATCGCCGAAGGAACAGTGCACGACGCGATCGAAGTCGGTGAGTTCCAGGACCGCCGCACAGGCGGTCTCCACGATGGCAGCGAAGCTTTCCCGCGGTGCGCTGCCGAGCAGATCCCCATCGAACAGATTGGGATCGGCTTCGTCCATGTTCCTGCCGGCCAACATGTCCGGGACCCAGGCGTCATCGTAGGCGTGGTACGTGATCACCTCCTGCAGTGTCGGGATGTGGTCGGCGACCCTCGTGGCAAAATTGGCTGGCATTTCCATGGACCACTGCTCGTCCCTGATCTGAGCGACCACACCGCTGAGCGTGCGGTCGGCCAGGACGAACACCTCGACCTCGTTCATGACGATCTCCACTCTGCTCGGTTGAAACGCGTGTGAGCGACAGTAGGTGCTGACTCCGACACAATCGCTTCGCTGGCCCGGCCGCGCTGCAGAAGATCACTCTGTTGTCCACATGCCGGCGAGTTGTCCACAGGAAGGTGTTCGCCGCCGGTCACACCATCGCGCGGGCCCTAGCGTCGGCCACTGTGCAGTCCAGCGATCGAGCCCAGCGCAGCCGACATCGGCTGTCCCAACTCGCGGCAGAGCCGTCGTCGGGTACCGAGGTATCCGTCGATACCGAGACGGTGCCGCCTGCGCGGGGGTGGCGTGAACGGTGGTTGCCCGCCCGCTGGCGAGGAGCCCGGCTCGACCCGGGCAGACATGGCGCGCTGGCTCTCGCTGCAGTAGCTGCAGTGGCGGCCATCATCGCGGCCACCATGGTGTGGCGAGATCGCCCCGTCGCCCAAGCCGTACCGCCCCTGCCCGCGGTGTCGCTGGCGCCGCTTTCCGGTGCACCTGCTGTGGGTGCCAACCCGCCGAGCGTGCTCGCGGAGCCCAAGACGCTCGTGGTCAGTGTCGCGGGGAAGGTCCGTGACCCCGGCCTGGTGACGCTGCCGAGCGGAGCCCGCATCGCGGATGCACTGGCAGCTGCCGGCGGCGCTACCCCGGGTACCGACCTGCTGACGCTGAACATGGCGCAGCCGCTCTCGGACGGCCAGCAGATCCTCGTCGGCGTC
>JALYVL010000381.1 GCA_030853285.1 Actinomycetota bacterium
CGACCGTCCACAGCACCAGCACCACCGACCCGAGTACCGCCACGGCCAAGAACTCCTCGACCGGTGGGAAGCTCGTCCATCCACCGATGGTCAGTCCGCCGAGAGTGGCCGCGGCCATCACGACGAGGGCGTACGCAAACCCAAGCCCCGCGTAGACGGCCAGCTTGGCGGTCAGCACCGTGCCCCGACCGGGTGTTGTCAGGTAAGTGGTGGTGATGGTCTGCGTACGCGCTTCGCCCGCGGCGGCCGAGATGCCCAGACTCAGGGTGAGCAAGGAGGTGAAGGCCACGCTGTAGGTGATGCTGACGCCCAGCAGGGAGGGGAAGCGCCCGCCGAGCTGGCGCAGCGTCTCGTCGTTGGGCAGGGTGGCGATCGCCGCGCCCGCGAGGCTGATGAGGTAGCTCACCAGCAGCGTGGGGATCAGCAGCAGCCACCACAGCTTGGTCGCCTGCAGCTTGCGCAACTCGGCGTGTAGCGCTGGAGTGATCACCGGTTCGCCTGCGCCGGTGCGGCCGCGGCGGGTCCGGCGCTGGTGAGGACGCGAAAGGCCTGTTCGAGATCGTCCTGTTCCGGCTGCATCCCGTGCACGATCACCCGTGCGTCCAGGGCCGTCTGAGAGATTTCGGCCGGGTCGGCCCCGCCCACCGCCAGCCGACCGTCGGGTAGCCACACCACGTCGTTGACCTGGCGTGCCACCAGCGCGTGGGCCAAGGCGCCGGCGTCGGCGCTGGCCACCAGCACGCGCGGGGCCCGGCCACCGCGCAGCTGGGCGAGCGTGCCCTGGAACACGCACCGCCCCGCCTTGAGGATCACCACCGCGTCCACATCCTGTTCGACCTCACGCAGCACAGAGCTGGACATCAGCACCGTGCCCCCGCGGTAGACAAAGGCACCGAGGAAGCCGCGCAGCCACGTGATGCCCGCAGGATCGAGCCCGCGGGCGGGTTGATCGAGCACCAGGATTTGCGGTTCGCCCAGCAACGCCACCGCGAGCGCCAGGCGTCGGCGCATACCCAGGGTGAATCCAGCGATGGCGTGCGAGGCAAAGCCGGCCAGACCGACCAGCTCCAGCACCGAATCGGCTCGGCGATCCGGGACGCCAATGGCCGCGCAGTACACCAGCAGGTGCTGGCGGGCGTGGCGTCGGGACGGAAACCCCTGAGCGTCCAGTACCGCCCCCACCACGCGGCCGGGAGAGTGCAGCTTCGGGTAGGCCTGGCCGTTGACGGTGGCCGTCCCCGAGGTGGGGGTGACAAGGCCGAGTAACGCCCGCAGTGTGGTGGTCTTGCCCGATCCCGGCGGCCCGAGTAAACCGACGATCGCACCCGCAGGCACCGAGAAGCTCACCTCGGAGACCGCCTCGACCCCACCGAACCGCTTGGACAGCGCGCAAACCTCAATGGCGCCGCTGCTGTCGCTGGACCGCAACTGCCGAGTCGGGCTCGACGTCATCGGCCTCCTCGGTCGCGCCCGCCCATCGGCTGATACGGCCGTGCCCCCGGCAGGATTCGAACCTGCGCTTCCGCCTCCGGAGGGCGGCGCTCTATCCCCTGAGCTACGGGGGCCCGTCGACGGACGTCGACGTGCCGTGAAGGGCGTGAGGAAGACTAGCGCATCGCAGCGCTGTACTGACCGCCTAGCCGCCCAAGGGAAGTGGTTTCGCGCCGCGCTGGCTGAGCAGACCCTGCATATAGCTCGCCTCGCTCTGCTGGGTGCTGGAGACCTGCTTGGCGAAGTTGCGCACCACCGGCTCCACCGCATGCGCCGCCGCGTAGCTCAACATCGAGGCGCCGCCCTGGTGGTGTCGCAGCATCAACTGCAGAAATAAGGTGTCCAGTGCGGGTCCGGTGGTGGCGCGGAGCTTGTCGATGTCGGCGGTGTTGGCCATGCCGGGCATCGTCATCACACCGCCGCCCGCGTCGGCGGACATGCCGCTCATCGAGTGGCCGCCGTCCGAACCCATCCACGTCATGTACTTGCCCGAGGGCAGCAGCGATTGCCCCCACAGGGACAGCCAGCCCTGCATCTGACCGATCTGCGCCTGCTGACTGGTCATGATGTCGAACGCGAGGCTGCGCACGTAGGGGTCGGCCGCACCGTTGTACTCCACCGTCGCCATCAGCACGGCCTGGGTGTGGTGCACGGACATGTCCTGGGCGAAGCCGACGTCCACCGAGTCCGCGGCCGGCACACTGAGCGTGGCGCCGCTCGTCGGCAGCTTCACCACCGAGCCCAGCGCGAAACCCACCGCGAGCACGGCGATCAGGGCGAGGATGAGCACCGGTGTCCGCTGACTTCGGCGCGGTCGGACGGTCTCTTGCGTCGTGTCGGGGTTGCCGGTCTCGGTGGTCGCCTCCTCGG
>JALYVL010000022.1 GCA_030853285.1 Actinomycetota bacterium
ACGGCGGCGAAGTGCTCGGCGAAGGACACCCGCCGCTCCTCGGTGACGAGGTAGTCGCGCTCGCCGTACCGGGCGGAGTCGGTCACCAGCTGAGCCAGGGAGCGGCCGTCGTTCCGCATCACCTGAGTGGGCGCGCCGAGCACGTCCTGCGTGGTGATCTCGAAGTCAGCACCGGGGCCGGTGAGGCGGCCCAGCACGGCCGCCACGTAGGCCCGGGGGTCGGTGGAGGTGTCCATCCGCGTCCTCTCACATCACCATTCAGAGTGTTACCGCAGAAGATGCCACGGCATCGCCCGCCCACGGGGTTGGGTACCGCTGAGCGGGACATGCGCACCGAGCCGGCGGATCAGCCCCAGTGGTCGCCCCAGCCCCAGACGTAGCCGATCGCATCGCGGGGGTCCACGGGCGGCTCCAGACCGAAGCTGCCGCGGAAGAACACCATCGGCGCGGTGTCACCCACGGCGTCGATGTCCAGGACTCGCCCGATCACCACGTCGTGGTCGCCGCTGACGTGCACGTCGACCACCTCCGCGTGCACGCGGAGCAGAACGTCGTCGAGCATCGGGCAGCCCCAGCTCGAGGCGTCCCACTGCAGGCCGGTGAAGCGCTCACCCCGGCTGGAGCCGAACCGCGCACAGATGTCGGTCTGATGCTCGGCGAGGACGTTGACGCAGAAGTGCCCGGAGCGCCGGATCCGCGGCCACGCCCGGCCACGGTGATCGGCGCAGAACAGGACGAGCGGTGGCTCGAGCGACACCGAAGCGAAGGACTGGCAGGCAAAACCGACCGGCTCACCGTCGTCGGTCCCCGTGACCACGGTGACTCCGCTGGCGAACTGGCTCATCGCGCGGCGCAGCTCCGCGGGAGCCGGTCCGGTCGGTGCGGGTTCGACGATGTCGCTGCTCATCACCCGACGGTAGCTGGGACGTCGGCGACCGGACCTCCCCGTATCCCGCTCAGCGGGTCCGCCGCCGCTCGTGCGTTGCTGTTGGGCACTAGGTTCGAGGTGAGCGTGGTGACGGCGACAGGGGAATGGCGATGGGCAACGAAGTACTCGACCGGATCGACGAGCGCGCCGAGGAGCTCGCCGCCGAAGGCTTGGTCAACGAGAAGCTGGGACGGCTCAGTGACGCCGCCGCCGCGATCCTGCGCGAGACCGGCGCCATCAAGATGCTGCAACCCAAGACGCACGGCGGTCTGGAGCTGCATCCGCGCGAGTACGGCGAGACCGTGATGCGGGTGGCCAGCCTGGACGGCGCGACCGGCTGGGTGAACGGGGTCGTCGGGGTCCACCCGTGGGAGGTCGCCTTCGCCGATCCCAAGGTGCAGGACGAGATCTGGGGCGCGGACCCGGACACCTGGCTCGCCTCGCCCTACGCCCCGATGGGCATCGCTCGCCCGGTCGACGGTGGGTACCTGTTCAGTGGCCGCTGGCAGTTTTCCTCCGGCACCGACCACTGCCAGTGGATCTTTCTCGGCGGCTTCGTCGGAGACGATGCGGGCAAGATGGCGATGCCGCCGCGCTCGCTGCACCTGATCCTGCCGCGCTCGGACTACGAAATCGTCGAGGACTCCTGGGACGTCGTCGGACTGCGCGGCACCGGCAGCAAGGACATCATCGTCACCGACGCCTTCGTCCCCAGCTACCGCACTCTGGACTACGCCAAGGTGGTTGACGGCTCCCTGCAGCGCGACGCGGGGCTGACCAACCCCACCTATCAGCTGCCGTTCTCCGTGGCGTTCCCGCTGGGCATCACCGCGGCGGTCATCGGCATCGCCGAAGGCGCCCTCGCCCACCACCTGAACTACCAGCGCAGCAGGGTGCAGATCACCGGCACCAAAATCAGAGACGACCCGTACGTGCTCTACGCCATCGGCGAGGCGGCGGCGGAAATTTCGGCGTCCCGTACGGCGCTGCTGGAGAACGTCTGCCGGGTGCACGACCTGGTGTCGGCGGGCAAACAACCCACCTTGGAGGACCGGGCCGTCGGCCGCCGAATCCAGGTACAGGCCGCCCGCCGCGCGGTGGCCGCCGTCGACGAGATCATGGTGCGCTCGGGCGGCAACGCCATGCGCATGGACAACCCGATGCAACGCTTCTGGCGCGACGCCCACATGGGGCTCGCGCACGCCATTCACGTACCCGGCTCGGTGTTCCACGCCTCCGCGCTGACCCAGCTGGGCATCGAGCCCCCGCCGGGGCCGATGCTGTCCATGATCTGATCCACCGATGGAACTCAAACTGGGATACAAGGCGTCGGCGGAGCAGTTCGGGCCGCGGGAGTTGGTGGAGCTGGGGGTGTTGGCCGAGGCCCACGGGATGGACTCGGCGACGGTGAGTGACCACTTCCAGCCGTGGCGTCATGAGGGTGGGCACGCCCCGTTCTCGCTGGCGTGGATGACGGCGGTAGGGGAGCGCACGTCGAGCCTGCAGTTGGGGACGTCGGTGATGACGCCGACGTTTCGGTACAACCCCGCCGTGGTGGCGCAGGCGTTCGCGACGATGGGGTGCCTGTACCCAGGGCGGATCATGCTCGGCGTGGGCACCGGAGAGGCGCTGAACGAGATCGCTACCGGGTTCACCGGGGCGTGGCCGGAGTTCAAGGAACGCTTCGCCCGGCTGCGCGAGGCGGTGGCGTTGATGCGGGAGCTGTGGCTGGGTGACCGGGTCGATTTCGACGGCGAGTACTACCGCACCCGGGGCGCGTCGATCTATGACGTACCCGATGGCGGGATCCCGGTGTACGTGGCGGCGGGAGGTCCGGTGGTGGCCCGGTATGCGGGCCGGGCAGGCGACGGCTTCATCTGCACCTCCGGCAAGGGGATGGAGTTGTACACCGACAAGCTGCTGCCCGCCGTGGCCGAAGGTGCGGCGAAGGTGGAGCGTGACGTCGGGGACATCGACAAGATGATCGAGATAAAGATCTCCTACGACACCGATGCGGAGCTGGCGCTGGAGAACACCCGGTTCTGGGCGCCGCTGTCGCTGAGCGCGGAGCAGAAGCACAGCATCGACGATCCGATCGAGATGGAACGGGTGGCTGATGAGCTGCCCATCGAACAGGTCGCGAAGCGGTGGATCGTGGCCTCCGATCCCGACGAGGCGGTGGCCCAGGTCAAGTCCTATGTGGACGCCGGCCTGAACCACCTGGTGTTCCACGCACCCGGGCACGACCAACGCCGCTTCCTCCAGCTGTTCGAGCGCGACCTGGCGCCACGACTTCGCGCATTGGGTTAGCCGACGTCGCGGCGGCGGAATCCGCCGATTCCGGCGGCGGTGAGGGCGACCGCGAACAGGGTCAGGACCACAGTGGCGGTCCACGTCATCGTGCCGCCGGGCAGCGCAGGTACGTGCGCGAACGGGGAGATCCCCACCACGGCTCGGGGCAATCCCAGTACCGCGCCGAACTCGCCGAGGACCAGGAAGGCGACGAGCGCACCCCAGGCCAGCGCGGCGGCGCGGGGCAGCAGCCCGAAGAGTCCCGCGGCGAGGCCGGTGAGCACCCAGACGGCCGGTAGGCGGACGAGTGCCGCGCCGAGCAGGTCCACGACGGTGGCGCCCGGGTTGCCCGAACCGGCGCCGCGCGCGACTCCGAGGCCGAGGCCGACGGCGAGCATCAAGGCCGTGCTGCCGCCCAGCGCTATCAGCAGGTGGCTGCCGATCCACCGCGTCCGGGTCACCGAGGTGGCCAGCACCGGTTCCACCCGCTGGGCCGTCTCCTCGGAGCGCAGCCGCAGCGTCGCCTGGATGCCGTAGGCCGCGGCGAGCACGGCGGCGATGCCGAGCTCCGTGCTGAGGAAGGCGTCCGTGAGGTTGTCCACTCCGCCCATCGTGGTGATCAGGTCCTTGGCCTGCGGGCTGTCCAGCAGACTGCCGAGGTCGTTGGCGATGCTGCCCGCCACCAGCCCGAGCAGCCCAAAGCCGAGGAGCCACGCCAGCAGTTGTCCCCGCTGCAGCCGCCAGGCCAAGGCCACGGGCCCGCGCAGGCTACGGCCAGCGGCGGCCGGCCCTGGACGTCGACGGATCGTGCCGGCCCCGACGTCCCGTCGGTCGAGCAGGGTGACCGCAACACCGACGGCGAGCACGGCGAACACGAGCGGGATCAGCGCAACCCACCATCGCTCACCCCCGAACGGGCGAATCTGCTGACTCCAGCCGATCGGCGAGATCCAGGACAACCAGGAGAAACCCATGTCGCCGACGGCGCGCAGCACGAAGGAGACCGCCAGTACGGCCATCGCCAACCCGGTTGCGGCTCTAGTACTTTCGGTGAGCTGGGCGGCGACGGCGGCCACCGAGGCGAATACCACACCGGCACAGGCCCAGGACAGTCCGAACGCCCAGGAACCTGCCGTACCCAGCCCGGCGCTCATCAGCCCCAGGGCGGTCAGCACGCCGAGCGCGACGCTGGCCAGGTAGGCCTCGCCCAGCACGGCGGCCAGGGGGACACGACGTCCGAGTACCCCGGCGCGCATCAGCTCAAGGCGCCCCGACTCCTCCTCGCCCCGGGTGTGCCGGAGGACGGTGAGGCTCATCAGCACACCGATGAACACCGCACCCAGGACCGTCAGCTTGAGCATCGCGAGGCCGCCCAGACTGGCCGGGTCATAGATCCGGCCGTACAGCGCGAGCAGGGCGGGTGTCGCATTGGCGGTCTCGGCCGCGGCCACCCGGGAGGCCACCGTTGGGTAGAGCCCTTCCGTCGCCGAGGCGGAGCCGGCCGCCACGAGCACGAAGATCAGCAGCCAGACGGGCATCAGGAAGCGGTCGCGCCGCAGCACCAGCCGCAGCATGGCGGGGGCGCCGGAGTTCATGCTGCGCTGCTGTAGTGGCGGAGGAAGAGCTCCTCCAAGGTGGGCGGTGTGCAGGTCAGGGCGGTGATGCCGAGCTCGCCGAGGTGCTTGAGCAAGGCGCCGAGCTGGGGGGTGTCTACCGCACACGACACGTGATCGCCCTGCACCGCGAGGCCGTGCACACCCGGTAGATCACCGAGCGTGACGAGCGGGGCGGCCGCAAGCTCGGCGTCGACGTGGGTGCGGGTCAGGTGGCGCAGCTCGGAGAGGCGTCCGGACTCGACGGTGTGTCCTGCTCTGATGATGGTGACGCGATCGCACAGCGCCTCGACCTCGGAAAGGATGTGACTGGACAGCAGGACCGTGCGCCCGCGCTCGCGCTCGGCCTGGATGCAGTCACGAAAAATTTTCTCCATCAACGGGTCCAGTCCGGAGGTCGGCTCGTCGAGGATGAGCAGCTCGACGTCCGAGGCGAGGGCGGCGACGAGTGCGACCTTCTGCCGGTTGCCCTTGGAGTAGGCGCGGCCCTTCTTCGTGGGGTCGAGCTCGAAACGCTCCAAGAGATCGGTGCGGCGGTGAGCGTCGAGGCCACCACGCAGCCGACCCAGGAGGTCGATCACCTCCCCGCCCGAGAGGTTCGGCCACAGTGTCACGTCGCCTGGTACGTAGGCCAGTCGCCGGTGTAAGGCCGCGGCGTCCCGCCACGGATCACCGTCCAGCAAGCGCACGTCTCCCGAGTCGGCCCGCAGTATTCCGAGAAGCACGCGAATGGTGGTGGACTTACCCGCACCGTTCGGACCGAGGAAGCCGTGCACCTCACCTGGTACGACCGTGAGGTCGAGGGCGTCGAGGGCCCGGGTGGAACCGAAGCGCTTGGAGAGTCCCTGGACGTCGATCACTGGTGCGGGCATAGTCGCGACACTACACAAATTTCATGATGTTGTGAAGAGTCAAAATCATCGATATCTTGCTTGCGTACCGAGGAGGTTGCGTGTGACGCCATCAGTGCCGAGGGCATCCGAACGAGCTGGTGCATTGAGCGGTGCCATCGAGCGGATGGCCGGGGTGATGGTGGCCAGCGGCATGCAGCGCATGGCTGCCCGCACCTTCGCTGCGGTGCTGTGCAGCGAGGAAGGCTCACTCACGGCTGCGGAGATCGCTCAGCTCCTACAGGCCAGTCCGGCGGCGGTTTCCGGTTCGGTGCGTTACCTGGAGCAGGTGGAGATGATCCGCCGAAGCCGCAGGCCAGGGTCACGGCGCGACGTCTTCCTGTTGGGCGACGACGTCTGGTACGAGGCGTTCGCGCACAGGGACGGTGTGCTGCGGGCGTGGCAGCAGTCCATGATGGACGCGGCGGAGGTCCTGGGTCGCGACACTGCCGCCGGACGTCGGCTCACCGAGTCCGAGGCCTTCTTCGCCTTTATACGCGTGGAAATGCCCGGCATGATCGATCGGTGGACGCAGCAGCGCGAACGGTTACGCGCAGTCTGAGGGCGAGAGCGTATGCAGCTTGCCGTCGTAACCTTCGGTCGTCGGTATGACGGTGTCGCCGCTCTCGGCGACGAGGCGCTCGTAGACGACGTCGTAGCGGCCGACCAACCAGTCGGGAACGACGTGGTCCCAGATCGTGCGGTCCGGGATGTACAGCAGGTGGGGCGTCACGCCCCAGGCTGCATCGAAGGGGCAACCGCGGTCGCCTTCCCAGTAGCGGACGTCCTCTTTCCAGCGTTGCTGGATGCGGAAGGGTTGGGGGCGCTTGGGCGCGTCCGCCCTTCGCTCCGCGGATCGGCGGCACCACATGGCTGGCAGTGTGGCAGACGCGGGACGGTTGTCGCACTCGATTAGTCTCCGTAGGCATTCTGAGGGCGCGAGGACACTGCGGAAGGGTTCGACATGGGAAAGGTCTACCAGCGGATCGATGACCGACTGCGCGCGTTCATCATCGATCAGCCCATGTTCTTCGTGGCTACCGCGCCAGCCGGTAGGGACGGGCACGTCAACGTCTCACCCAAGGGCCGCTCGGGCTCGCTGGCAGTGCTTGATGAGAACACGCTCGCGTACCTGGACTTCGGCGGGAGCCACGCCGAGACCCTCGCGCATCTGCGTGACGACGGCCGCATCACGCTGATGTGGTGCGCCTTCACCGGACCGCCGAAAGTCGTTCGGGTGCACGGACACGGCGACCCGGTATGCCGAGACGACCCCCGGTGGGCGGGACTGATTGACAGCTTCGCCGACGCCGATGCTCCGGGAGTGCGGGCCATCGTCCTGGTCCGCGCCGAGCGGGTCAGCGACACCTGCGGGTTCGCGGTCCCGTTCATGGACTACCGCGAGGAGCGGACGCTGCACGCCGACTATTTCGGCCGCAAGACCGACGGGGAGTTCGCGGACTACTGCGCGTCCAAAGAGCACAACGCCGTCAGCATCGACGGCCTGCCCGCGCTGCCGCTACCGCTGCCTGCACGCGCCTCGCGCGCTGCCGACAGATCGTCCACCGCTCAGGCGCCGCCTGCAGTGACGATGGCGTCGGTGACGAAGCCGGCGAGCAGGCCGATGAGTAGGCCGTAGGCCACCAGGTCGGTGCGCTTGGCCCGGGCGGCCACCCCGAGCAGCTGGGCGACGACGAAGACGATCGAGCCGGCGGCGAGGGTCAGGAACACCACACTGACCGGTTCGGAGGTGAAGTTGTGCCCGACGGCGGTACCGATGAAAGTAGGGCCGCCGCCGATCGCGGCCATGCCCAGCAGGAATCCCCAGCTGGGGCGGCTCGCTACCCCGTCGATGTCTTTGTCCGCCGCGAGCGGAGCCACGATGCCGAAGCCTTCGGTGGCGTTGTGCAGGGCGAAGCCGATGACCAGCACCGTCGCCAGGGCGATCTCGCTGCTCGCCGCGGCCTGCCCGATCGCCAGTCCCTCGGCGAAGTTGTGCAGTCCGATCCCGATGGCGATCAGCAAGGAGAGCTGCTTGGCCGGTGACCAACGGGCGAGGCCCCGCACGCCCGTGGTTCGCTCGGTCGCGGCCATCGCTCCCGGACCACCGCGAGCGGCGCGGGCCAGGTAGCGGTCGTAGGCCACCAACGCCAGCAGGCCGACCGCCAGGCCGCCGGCGAACAGCGCGCCGTAGCCGAACACCGGGCCGAGACCCCCGCTGCCGTCGTGCACCGCGGACAGCGACGTGTCGATCGGCTCCCACGCCGCCCGCAACACGTCCCAGAACAGGAACATGAGCACGCCGACAGCGGTGGCGTTGAGCACCACCCGTAACGCGGGCGCCGGCCGACGCATGCGTCCGATGGGTAAGCCGATGACGATGGTGACGCCGGCGATGAAGCCGAGCAGCAGTGTGGTGGACAGGCTCACCGGATCTCCTCAGCAACCGAGCTCGGGCAGGTGAGCCTCACCTTACCGTCGGGCCCGAGAGTCCGCACCGAAGGCGGCGGTCAACTGCTCGCGACCGCAGGCGGCGAGCTCGAAAAACGAGTACGTGCCGTCCTCGAGCAACTCGCGTCCGGCCCGAGCGACGGCGCCCATCGCCACCTGGCTGAAGGTGCCACCGACGGAGATGCGGGCCACTCCGGCCTCCGCCAGCTCATCCACGGTGGCCATTCCTGGCCGCACGAGCACGTTGAGCGGTCGGTCGATGGAGCTCAGCACGCTGCGGATGTCCGCCGTGCGGGTCAGTCCGGGTGCATACAGCACATCCGCACCAGCTTCTTGGTAGGCCTGCAGGCGGCTGATCGTGTCGGCCAGATCGGGAATGCCGTGCACGAAGTTCTCTGCCCGTGCGGTGAGCACCAACCCGGGGCCGGTCCGCGCGGCGTGGGCGGCGGCGACCACTCGCTCGGCGGCCAGGCCGAGGTCGTAGATGGGGGACTCAGCGTTGCCCGTGAAGTCCTCGATCGAGCAGCCCGCCAAACCGACGGCGACGGCGCCGCGCACGGTCGCTGATACTGCCTCCGGGGCGTCACCGAAGCCGTTCTCCAGGTCCGCGGAGACGGGTACGCGCACCGCCTCGACGATGGCGGCAGCGTGCGCGAGCGCCTCGTCCTTGGTCACCGTTCCGTCCGAGCGGCCCAGGGAAGCGGCGTGACCACTGCTGGTCGTAGCCAAGGCATGAAAGCCCATTTCCGCCAACAACTTTGCAGTCCCCACGTCCCACGGATTGGGCAGCAACAGTGGCTCTCCGGGCACGTGCAGCGCGCGAAAGGTGGTTGTCGAATCCGCAGCGGACGTCACCCTGCGGACCGTACCCGTCAGATTCGCCCGAGGGCGGCGACAGGGTTCTCCACGTAGTCGGCGAAGAGTCGGAGGAACCCGCCGGCGACCCCGCCGTCACAGACGCGGTGGTCGAAGGTCAGTGACAGCTGGGTGACCTTCCGCGCCACTACCTG
>JALYVL010000023.1 GCA_030853285.1 Actinomycetota bacterium
CGATTTCGACAATATGTACAAGCTGTGCACTGTGTGCGCACTAGCTTTCCGCAAAATTGCCCTTTACGGTCGCGCTAATGCCCGCGCTCGATCCACTCCGCCAGGTGCGGGGATTCAGCGCCGATAGTGGTGCTGTCGCCGTGCCCGGTGTGCACGATGGTTTCCGCCGGGAGGGTGAACAGGCGGTTCTGGATGGAGTCGATGATGGTGTCGAAGCTCGAGTACGAGCGACCGGTGGCTCCGGGACCGCCCTGGAACAACGTGTCCCCGCTGAACACGGTGCCCAGCGCCTGCGCGTAGAAGCAGACCGCACCGGGACTGTGCCCGGGTGTGTGCAGTACCTGCAGCTCGATCCCGGCGACCGCGAGCAGCTCACCGTCAACCAGTGGCTCGAACCCCACCTCCGGATACGTTGCTCGCCAAAGCATCTCGTCCGCCGGATGCAGGCGTATCGGCGCGTCGAAATGGTCTGCGAGCTCGCGCGCCACGGTCACGTGGTCGTCGTGCGCGTGGGTACACAGCACCCCTCGCAGTCGCCGTCCGCCGACCAGCTCGACGATCGGATCGGCGGTGTGCGGGGCGTCGATGATCACGCACTCGTCGTCGTCGCCGATGACCCAGACGTTGTTGTCGACGTCCCAGGTACCGCCGTCCAGGCTGAACGTGCCGGAGGTGACGGCGTGGTCGATGCGTACGGCGCTCACAGACTGAACCCCCACGTCGCTGCGCTCGCTCATAGCCGGACCCCCACGTCGCTTCGCTCGCTCATAGCACTACCACCGAGCGCAGGACCTTGCCCTCGCGCATCGTGGTGAAAGCATTCTCGATGTCATCGATGCCGATGGTCTCGCTGACGAAGCGGTCCAGCGGGAGGCGTCCCTGCAGGAACAGGTCGATCAGCACCGGGAAATCTCGCGAGGGCAGGCAGTCGCCGTACCACGACGACTTCAGCGCGCCCCCACGGCCGAACACGTCGATCAGCGGAAGCTCGAGGGTCATTTCCGGGGTGGGCACACCCACGAGCACCACGGTGCCTGCGAGGTCGCGCCCGTAGAAGGCCTGCCGGTAGGTCTCCGGGCGGCCGACCGCGTCGATCACCACGTCCGCACCGAAGCCACCCGTCAGGTCCTGGATCGCCGCGACCACCCCGTCCTCGTCCAAACCCCGTGAGTTGACCGTGTCCGTGGCGCCGAGCTCACGGGCCGTGGCCAGCTTGGCGTCATCGAGATCGACGGCGATGATCCTGTTCGCCCCGGCCAGCCGGGCGCCGGCGATCGCAGCCGTGCCCACCCCGCCGCAGCCGATCACCGCGACCGAGTCGCCGCGTCCGACGTTGCCGGTGTTCATCGCCGCACCGATCCCGGCCATCACTCCGCAACCCAGCAGCCCGGCTACCGTGGCCGGGGCTTGCGGGTCGACCTTGGTGCACTGACCGGCGGCGACCAGCGTCTTGTCCGCGAACGCCCCGATACCCAAGGCAGGCGACAGCTCGGTACCGTCCTCCAGCGTCATCTTCTGCGCCGCGTTGTGGGTGTCGAAGCAGTACTGCGGCCGACCGCGCCGACACGCCCGACACTGACCGCAGACCGCACGCCAGTTCAAGATCACGAAGTCGCCGGGGGCCACCTCGGTGACGTCGGCTCCGACGGACTCCACCACCCCCGCGGCCTCGTGGCCGAGTAGGAAGGGAAACTCGTCGTTGATGCCACCTTCCCGGTAGTGCAGATCGGTGTGGCACACCCCGCAGGCCGCGACCTTGACCACCGCCTCGCCTGGACCCGGATCGGGCACGGTGATGGTGACCACCTCGACGGGCGCCCCCACACTGCGGACGATCGCACCGCGGACCTGCTGGGTCATGCCTGCTCCTTCTCAGTGGACACCACGGCGATTCAACCGCGCCCACCACGGTAGTGCCAACCGGTGAATCCTTACCTCGCTGCGCGCGCTCAACGGAAGGCGGCGATGCCGGTGACGGCTTGGCCCAGACTCAGCATGTGCATCTCCTCGGTACCCTCATAGGTGATCACGGTCTCGAGGTTCGCCATGTGCCGCATCACGTTGTGCTCCATTACGATCCCGGCGGCCCCGAGCATTCCGCGAGCGGTACGGGCCACCTCGAGCGCGCTGCGGGCGTTGGACAGCTTGCCGTAGCTGACCTGCGCAGGGTGCACCCCGACGCCGTCCTTCAGCCGCCCGATCTGCAGCGCGACGAGATTTGCGTTGTTCACCGCGATCAGCATGTCGGCCAGCTTGCGCTGGGTGAGCTGAAATGCGGCGAGTGGCTTGCCGAACTGCTGGCGCGCCAACGTGTAGTTCAATGCCTCCGTGTAGCAGGCCCGCGCCGCACCCGCTGCGCCCCAGAGGATGCCGTACCGCGCCTCGTTCAGGCAGCTCAGCGGTCCCTTGAGCCCACGCACCTCGGGAAAAGCGGCCGAGCCGGGCAGGCGCAGGTTGTCGAACACCAGCTCGGCCGACGCCGAGGCGCGCAGGGACAGCTTGTGGTGAATCGGGTTCGCGGTGAAGCCGGGGGTGTCGGTGGGCACCACAAACCCGCGAATGCCGTCGTTTGTACCGGCCCACACCACGGCGACGTCGGCCACCGTGCCGTTGGTGGACCACATCTTGGCGCCGTTGAGGATCCAGTCGCCGCCGTCGCGCTTGGCGGTGGTGCGCATCGATCCCGGGTCGCTGCCCGCGTCGGGCTCGGTGAGGCCGAAGCACCCGAGCTTCTCCCCGCCCGCCATCGCGGGCAGCCACTGCTGCTTGTGTTCCTCCGTACCCCAGCGGTACAGAGCGAACATCGCCAGCGAGCCCTGTACCGACACAAAGCTGCGCAGTCCTGAGTCGATCGCTTCGAGCTCACGGCAAGCCAGCCCGTAGGCGACCGCGCTGGTACCCGCGCACCCGTAGCCCTGCAGGTGCATCCCCAGCAGCCCGAGCCCGGCGAATTCCTTGGCCAGCTCCCGCGCGGGGATGGCGCCTTCCTCGTACCAGCCCCCGACGCGCGGGGCGAGCTCTGTTCGGGCGTAGTCGCGCACTACATCGCGAACGGCGCGCTCCTCGTCGTCGAGCAGCCCGTCGACGTTTAGGAAGTCGGCGGGGTCGAGCGTGATCTTGGGGTTGGTCGACATAGGCTCCTCATCCTCTTCACGTGGCTCATGGCCGCAACGGTAGCCTCGCGCACCTCAGCCGCTGAGGCGTGGAACACACCGGCCCACTACGGTTGTCCCCTCAACGGTGATGAACGGAGCCCCCACCATGGCGTTGATGTCCCCGGTCGACTCGATGTTCTTGTTGATGGAGAGCCGCGAGCATCCGATGCACGTCGGCGGCCTCTCGCTGTTCACCCCGCCGAAGGGCGGGGGCCCCGACCTGGCCCGGTCGATGTACCGCGACCTCAGCGAAGTTGAGGCCATCCGGCCGCTGTTTCGGCGTAAGCCCCAGCAGCTGCTGTCCTCGTTCGCCCCCGTGGTCTGGGCGACCGACAAAAACGTCGACCTCGACTACCACGTGCGCCTGTCCGCGCTGCCCCGTCCCGGCCGCGTGCGCGAGCTGCTGGAGCTGACCTCGCGCCTGCACGGCACCCTGCTGGACCGGCACCGTCCGCTGTGGGAGGTGCACGTGATCGAAGGCCTGGCCGACGGACGCGTGGCGGTGTACATGAAGACCCACCACGCGCTGATCGACGGCGTCTCCGCGAGCCGGGTGTGGTACCGATCACTGTCGTCAGATCCGCAGGGACAGTTCGTACCCGGGTGGGCGCAGACCCAGTCCACGAAATCGCGGCCGGCGTCCAATGGCGGGTTCAACCCGATGGGAATGCTGGGCGCGACGGCGCGGACTCTGCGGGACGTCGCCGGCATCGCGCCTGCCACGTTGACCAGCGCGTACCAGGCGCTCAACGACAACGCGGCGGCCGTCCCGTTCCAGGCGCCGAAGACCATGTTCAACGTGCCGATCACCGGGGCCCGCCGGTTTGCGGCGCAGGCGTGGCCGATCGCCCGGTTGCGCGCGGTCAGCAAGGACGCAGGCGTCACCGTGAATGACACGGTGCTGGCCATGTCCGCAGGCGCGCTGCGGCGCTACCTGCTGGAGCAGAATGCGCTACCGGATGAACCGCTGATCGCCATGGTGCCCGTCTCGTTGCGCGGGGAGGGTGAGGGCGACGGCAACGCCGTTGGCGCGGTGCTGTGCAACCTCGGCACCGAGCTGACCGACGCCGCCGAACGGCTGGACCGCGTGCACAACTCGATGCGACACTCGAAAAACGTGCTGTCCGGGCTCAGCTCCTTGCAGAGCATGGCAGTGAGCGTGCTCAACGTCGCCGGTCTTGCCCTCACCCCCGTCCCCGGGCTCCTCGACCGGGTGACCGGGCCACCGTTCAACATCGTCATCTCCAACGTGCCCGGCCCGAACAAGCCGATGTACTGGAACGGCGCACGCATGGAGAACATGTTCCCCGCGTCCATTCCCGTCGACGGGCAGGCGCTGAACATCACCGTGACCAGCTACGCCGACAGCATGCAGTTCGGGCTCGTCGGCTGCCGACGAAGCGTCCCGAGCTTGCAGCGGATGCTGGTACATCTCGAGGACGCATTGGCCGAGCTGGAGGAGGCCACCGGCTAGCGTCACCGGCCTTTCAACGACGTCGTGGTCGCCAGACCACCAGTGCGGTGTCCCGGCGGATCGGCACGAGGTCGCGGCGATAGCTCGCGTGCACCCCGGCGGCAGCGTGCTCGGCGCTCGCGTGGGCTCGGGCGAGCTGCGTGGCCAGCTCGGTGACCTGGTCCTTCAGTGCGGTGACCTGTTCGGTGAGTTCGATGATTCGCTTGATGCCCGCGAGGTTGACCCCGTCGTCCTGGGACAGGCGTTGCACCTCCCGTAGCAAGGCCACATCCCGTGGTGAATAGCGCCGCCCCCCGCCGGCACTGCGATGGGGCGTCACCAGACCGAGCCGGTCGTAGGTGCGCAGCGTCTGCGCGTGCATGCCGGCCAGCTCCGCGGCCACGCTGATGACGAACACCCGCGCGTCCGGATCCACGGGATGCGACGCACCGGGAACGGGCATGGTCATGACCGGTCGGCTCCTGCAGCACCCGCCCAGTGCGCCCGCGCTCCGAAGCCGCTGCCGCGCTCGGCCTCGGCGTAGGTGCGCAAGGCCTCCTGGGCGGCCTCGTCCAAGGCGGTAGGCACCGCGACCTCCACGGTGACCAACAGGTCGCCGGTGGTGCCGTCCCGCTTGCTCACCCCGCGTCCACGAACGCGCAGGGTTCGCCCGTCCCCGGTCCCGGCGGGAACCTTGACCCCGACCCTGCCGTCCAACGTGGGCACCGACAGGGTGGTGCCCAGCGCCAGCTCCGCAAAGCTCATCGGAACGGTCACCGTCAGGTTGTTGCCGTCGCGGCGAAACACGCTGTGCGGGTTGACATGCACGGTGACGAACAGATCGCCGGACGGCGCGCCACGCAACCCGGCCTCGCCTTGACCGGCCAGTCGGATCCGTTGGCCGTCGTCGACCCCGGACGGCACCCGCACCGTGATCGTCCTGGTGCGGGTGGTGGCGCCGGTGCCGCGGCAGTCCGGGCACGGTTCGTCCACGAGTGACCCCGTGCCCCGGCAGTCCCGGCAGGGCTCGCTGAACCCGAACGCGCCCTGGTTGCGGGAGACCACGCCCGCTCCCTCGCAGGTGGGACAGGTGCGCGGGTGCGTACCGGGCTTGGCGCCGCTGCCGTGGCACGTGGTGCACGGCGCCGGGCTGGTCAGCCGCAACGGCACCACCGCTCCCTTGGTGGCCTCGATGAAGTCGAGGCGGACCTCGGTCTCCACGTCGCTGCCCCGCTGCGGTCGGCTGGCACCGGGTCTGCTGGTCTTGTTGAACAGGCCGCCGAACAGGTCGCTGAATCCACCCGGTGCGGTCTGAAAGTTCGCGCCACCGCCTGCGGTGCCGAACAAGTCGTTGAGGTCGAAGTCCTGCGCCCCGGCTCCACCGGCAAACCCGCGACCGCCGCCGGAGGCGAAGAGCTTGCGGGCTTCGTCGTACTCCTTGCGCTTGGCCGGGTCGGCCAGAATGCCGTGCGCCTCAGAGACCGACTTGAACCGCGCCTCCGCCTTGCTGTCCCCGGGGTTGGCGTCCGGGTGCAACTCGCGGGCGAGTTTGCGATAAGCCTTCTTGATGTCGGCGGCGCTGGCGTCGGAGGAGACGCCCAGCTCGCCGTAGAAATCCTTGTCCATCCAGTCGCGAGCACTCACTGGGCGTCTCCTCCTCTCACTCTGTTACTGATTCCGACTGCGCAGCTTGCGATACCGGGCCGACAGGCGTCTCCGACACCGCAACCATGGCCGGGCGCAGGACACGATCCCCGAAGCGATAACCCTGGCGCATCACCATGCTGAGCACCGGTTCGCCACCGGAGCCCTCGTGCGACACCGCCTCATGCAGCGCCGGGTCGAAGGCGTCGCCCTCGGATCCGAACGACGTGAGACCGATGCCGGTCAACGCCGTGCTCAACTTCTCCGACACGGCCTTGAACGGGCCGTCGAGGTCGCCATGGGCCCGCGCCCGATCGACGTCGTCGAGTACACCGAGCAACGCCGTCACCACCGAAGCCTTGGCCCCATCGATGACCAACTGCCGGTCGCGCTCCACCCGCCGCCGGTAGTTGGCGTACTCCGCGGAAACGCGCTGCAGGTCGGCCGTGCGTTCCAGCAGCTGCGCCTCGGGCGAGGGCGCCTCGTCCACCTCGCCCTCGTCGAAACCCGCTTCCTCAGCGGCGGTGGGTTCGGCATCGTGGAAGCCGACAACCTCGGCGTCCACGATTTCCGCTGAGTCCTGATTGTCGGCTGGCTCCGCCGCAGGCGTGCGTACCTGTCCCGTCTCCGGGTCGATTCGCCGCTTGTCGGTGAAGCGGACCGGCTCCTCCCGCGGGTCCTCCTGCCTGGGCGTCACTTCGAGTCGCCCTTGTTCGACGTCTCGGCAGTGTCCTCCACCACCTCGGCGTCGACAACATCATCGTCAGAACCGGCGTTGGCACCCTCAGCACCCTGCCCCTGGGCGGCGTCGGCAGTGGCGGAGGCGTAGATGGCCTCACCCAGCGCCTGCGACTCCGTGCCCAGCTTCTCCACCGCAGTCTTGATGGCGGTGGTGTCGGTGCCCTTGAGCGCCTCGTTCGCCTCCGCGATCGCGGCCTCGACCTTGGACTTGAGCTCAGCAGGAACCTTGTCCTCGTTGTCCTGGACGAACTTCTCCGTCTGGTGCACGAGAGACTCGGCTTGGTTGCGGACCTCGGCCTCGTCGCGGCGCTGCTTGTCGTCCTCGGCGTGCGCCTCGGCGTCCTTCATCATGCGGTCGATCTCGTCCTTGTCCAGGGCGGATCCACCGGTGATGACCATGGACTGCTCCTTGCCGGTGCCCAGGTCCTTGGCGCCGACGTGCACGATGCCGTTGGCGTCGATGTCGAAGGTGACCTCGATCTGCGGCACACCACGCGGGGCGGGCGGCAGTCCGGTCAGCTCGAACATACCGAGCTTCTTGTTGTAGGCCGCAATCTCGCGCTCACCCTGGAACACCTGGATCTGTACCGACGGCTGGTTGTCGTCGGCCGTGGTGAAGGTCTCCGACCGCTTGGTCGGGATGGTGGTGTTGCGCTCGATGAGCTTGGTCATCACCCCGCCCTTGGTCTCGATGCCCAGGGACAGCGGCGTGACGTCGAGCAACAGCACGTCCTTGACCTCGCCGCGCAGCACCCCGGCCTGCAGGGCAGCACCCACGGCGACGACCTCGTCGGGGTTGACACCCTTGTTGGGCTCGCGGCCCCCGGTGAGCTCCTTGACCAGTTCGGTCACGGCGGGCATGCGGGTGGAACCACCGACCATGACGACGTGATCGATCTTGCCGACGGAGATCCCGCCGTCCTTGATCACAGCCTGGAACGGGGCGCGGCAGCGTTCGAGCAGGTCGTTGGTGATCTTCTGGAACTCTGCACGGGTGAGCTGCTCGTCGAGGAACAGCGGGTTCTTGTCGGCGTCGACGGTGATGTAGGGCAGGTTGATGGAGGTGCTCTGCCCCGAGGACAGCTCGATCTTGGCCTTTTCCGCGGCCTCGCGCAGGCGCTGCATGGCCATCTTGTCCTTGGTGAGGTCGATGCCCTGGGCGGCCTTGAACTTGTCGGCCAGCCAGTCGACGATGCGCTGGTCCCAGTCATCTCCACCGAGGTGGTTGTCCCCGGAGGTCGCGCGGACCTCGACCACGCCGTCGCCGATCTCGAGCAGGGACACGTCGAAGGTGCCGCCACCGAGGTCAAAGACCAGGATGGTCTGCTCCTTCTCGCCCTTGTCCAACCCGTAGGCCAGCGCAGCGGCGGTGGGCTCGTTGACGATCCGCAACACGTTGAGCCCGGCGATCTGGCCGGCCTCCTTGGTTGCCTGGCGCTGCGCGTCCTCAAAGTAGGCGGGCACGGTGATGACCGCGTCTGCGATGTCCTCGCCGAGGTAGGACTCAGCGTCGCGCTTGAGCTTCATCAGCACCCGGGCGCTGATTTCCTGCGCGGTGTAGTCCTTGCCGTCGATCGAGGTCTTCCAGTCCCCGCCCATGTGCCGCTTCACCGAGCGGATGGTGCGGTCGACGTTGGTGACGGCCTGGTTCTTGGCCGGCTGACCGACAAGCACCTCACCGTTGCGGGCGAAGGCGACGACGGACGGCGTGGTCCGCGAGCCCTCCGAGTTGGCGATGACGGTGGCCTCGCCACCCTCCAGGACCGAGACGACCGAGTTGGTGGTCCCGAGGTCGATACCGACCGCACGAGCCATGGTGGTTCCTCCTACTAGTTTGTGGGTGACACTTAGAGCCTTCAGCGTGGTGCGCTCAAGTCTGCACGACGATCGCTTGCCTCGTCAAGTCAAACCTGAGCCGAGTTCGCTCAAGGTTGTCAATCTGCACAACGAGCACTACCGCCGCAATGTTCCCGTCCGCCGGTGACGTCGGCCGTCCACCGGGCATCGAGGGGCTGAAAAGCGATCGTGGCAGGGTCGCAAAGTACTGTCAGCACAGCTAGTCGCGAGGCACGCACCCGAGGGAAGGTCACTGCTCGATGAACGCGTTGACGATCACGCTGGGGACCATCGGTGCCCTGATCAGTCTGGTGTGCTGGTACGCCTTCATCACCGGTGTGCTGAAGATGGTGA
>JALYVL010000382.1 GCA_030853285.1 Actinomycetota bacterium
TGTCGGACTTACACCGCGCGGACAGAGCCTGCGCGCCCATGCGCTCGCCATCCCGGCCGAAATTTGTGCGGCCACTGGCATGCCCGCCGCCGAGCTCACGGCCCTGGTCACCCGGCTGCAGGAGGTGACGGACGAGTTGGAACGCTCCTCCAGTTCAGCCGTGTGCAACTAAATCGCGTACGGTCGACAGCGTTGTTGTCGACTACCGCTAAGGAGCTCATATGCCCACCCGTACCGCACGCACTGCTTGGAACGGCACTCTGCAGGAGGGATCCGGCCAGGTGGAGCTGACCAGCTCCAAGGTCGGCACCTTCGACGTCTCCTTCCCCAAGCGCGCAGCCGAGGACGCAGGCGGCACCACCAGCCCCGAGGAGCTGATCGCCGCCGCGCATGCCGCGTGCTACGCGATGCAGCTTTCCGCCGTGATCGGTGAAGCCGGGGGTACGCCACAGAGCCTCGACGTCAGCGTGGACGTCGGCCTCGGCCCGGATACCACGGGATTCAAGCTCACCGGCATCAAGATCACCGTGCGCGGCGAAGTCGACGGTCTCGACGCCGACGGGTTCGCCACTGCTGCGCAGAACGCCAAGGACAGCTGCCCGGTGAGCAAAGCGCTGACCGGTGTGGACATCACGCTGGACGCGGCGCTGGCCTGAGCAACGTTCGCCTGGAAACAGCCAGCGGCACCCGATGCCCGGTGGTGTTGCCCTGAGCCTGCTCAGCTGTGGTGGATGGCGCCGGCGGTGGCGGTCAGCGGTCGACCGTCACCGCCCCAGCGTCCGGCGATGATCTCTGCCGCGATCGACACCGCGGTCTCCTCAGGGGTGCGCGCGCCGATGTTCAGGCCGATCGGGCTGTGCAAGCGCGCAAGCTGCTTATCGGTGAGCCCCCGTTCGCGCAGCCGCGCCTCCCGGTCGTCGTGGGTCCGTCGGGAGCCCATCGCCCCGACGTAGGCGGGACGGGCCGCCCACCCGTCGTCGCCGAGTGCGACCTCCAGCAGCGGCACGTCGAACTTCGGGTCGTGGGTCAGCACCGCAAGGACTGTGCGCTCATCAAGTCGGCCCGCATTCCGTTCGGCCACCAGGTACCGGTGCGGCCACTCGACCACCACCTCGTGCGCGTCCGGGAACCGTTGCGGCGTGGCGAAGACACCGCGCGCGTCGCAGACCGTCACGTGGTAGCCGAGGAAGGCCCCGGCGCGCGCCGCAGCAGCGGCGAAGTCGATGGCGCCGAAGACCAGCATCCGCGCCGGCGGGGAGTAGGAGGCGACGAACACCTCCATCCCGTCGCCGAGGCGTTCACCGTCGGGGCCGTACTCCAGGGTGCCGTTTCGGCCGGCAGCGAGCAGCCCGCGACCGTCATCGGTGACGGCGGCGTCGGAGCGCTCCGAACCGAGGGTGCCGCTGGCGGAGTCGGCGAAGATCACTCGGCGTTGGCCGACGCGGGCAGCGTCGGGGTGGCGCGTGGTCGTGGCCACCGCCACCGGCGTGCCGGCATGGATCGCCTCGGCCACGGATCCCAACTCCGGAAAGCTCTGCAGGTCGATGCGCTCGACGAACACGTCCAAAATACCGCCGCAGGTCAGGCCCACGGTGAACGCATCGTCATCGGACACCCCGTACCGCTGCAACTGGGGCACCCCGTCGGCCACCACCTGCTGCGCCAGCTCGTACACCGCACCCTCGACGCAGCCCCCCGAGACGCTGCCCACCACCGCGCCGTCGCCGCCGAGCATCATCGACGCCCCGGCTTGGCGTGGTGAGGACTTCCAGGTGCCCACCACCGTGGCCAGGGCGATCGGCTCGCCCGCCCGCCACCAGCGTTCGGCATCGTCCAACACGTCACGCATGGGCAACCACCTCCAACAACTCTTCCAGCGCCGCCAGGGAATGCCCCGACAACAACTGGTGCAAGTGCGGCAGGGCCGCCACGATTCCCGACTGCACGGGCGCGTAGCCCGCGCGGCCGGCGTGCGGGTTGGACCAGATGACCGCGCGCGCCAGCCGCGAGAGCCGCGCCGCCTGCTCGCCCAGCAGCTCCGCACCCCCGCGTTCCCAGCCGTCGGAGAACACGATCACCACCGCACCGCGGGCCAACCCGCGCTGCCCCCACCGATCGGTGAACACCTTGAGCGTCTCGCCCAGTCGGGTGCCGCCCGCGTAATCGGGCACGGCCGCGGCCGCAGCGCGGAGTGCGACTTCCGGGTCCCGGTGCCGCATCGCGCGGGTGAGCCGAGTCAGCCGGGTGCCGAGCGTGAAGGTTTCCACCCTCGTGGGCGCGGCGCAGGTGATCACGTGGGCAAAGCGCAGCAGCGCATCGGAGTACGGC
>JALYVL010000383.1 GCA_030853285.1 Actinomycetota bacterium
TATCGGACTGGCCAACCCCGCGAATACTTCCGACGTGTTGTCCGCCGTGGGGACAGCGGTGTTCGGTAGCGGATGGGTTGGTGCCGTACTCACCCATCTCTTGCTGCTGATGGTGCTCACCTCGGCAGCGGCGTCCACCCAGACCACTATTCTGCCGACCGCGCGCACGACCTTCGCGATGGCGGTGTTCAAGGCACTCCCGGAGCACTTCGCCAGGGTGCATCCGCGCTACTTGACGCCGACGGTGTCCACAGTGGTCATGGGCACGGTGTCCGCCGCCCTGTACGCCGCGTTCAACTTCGTCTCCGGCGGTGCGGTCATCAGCGATGCCGTCACCGCCATCGGGGTCTCGGTGGGCTTCTACTACGGCTTGACGGGCTTCGCCTGCGCCTGGCTGTTCCGGCCCACCCTGCTCAGCAGTCCGCGAAACCTCCTGGTACGTGGCGTACTCCCAGCTCTTGGTGGCGTGCTGCTGTTCTTCGCCGTCGGCTGGACGGTGGTGACCGTGTGGGCGCCCGACGCCGGCTTCACGTCGTGGAATATGCCGTTTGCGCCGCACTGGGAGATCGGTGGGGTGTTTCTCATCGGCGTCGGCTCCTTGGCCATCGGAGTGCCGCTGATGCTGGTGATGGCCCGGGCGCGGCCGGCGTTTTTCCGCGGTCAGGTGTTGGCCAAGGGAATGCCTGATTAAACCGAGACCTCGTTGCGGTCGGCGCCCCAGAGGGTGTGGAAGTTGCCCTCGGCGCCCACGCGTCGGTAGCTGTGTGCCCCGAAGTAGTCCCGCAACGCCTGGGTGAGTGCAGCCGGGAGCCGTTCGGCCCGCAGACCGTCGTAGTAGGCCAGTGCCGCGGAGAATCCGGGTACGGGGATGCCCGCGGTGACGGCACCGGCTACCACCCGGCGCCAGCTGTCCTGGGCGTTCTCGACGGCTTCCCGGAAGAAGGGCGCCAGGATGAGGGAGCGCAGGCCGGTGTTCTCCTCGTACGCCTCGCGGATGCGGTCGAGGAAGGCAGCGCGGATGATGCAGCCGCCGCGCCAGATGGTGGCCATGGCGGCTAAATCAACATTCCAGTCATACTCCACGCTGCCCGCGACGATCTGGTCGAAACCCTGCGCGTAGGCGACGACCTTGGACGCGTACAGAGCCTGGCGAATGTCCTCGGTGAGCTGCTCGACATCGTCGGTGCTCCACGTGAGGCTGCCCGAGGTGAGACCTCGTGCGGCCTCGCGTTGCTCGGTGTGCCCGGACAGCGCCCGGGCGAACACGGCCTCGGCGATGCCACTGACCGGCACCCCGAGGTCCAGCGCCGACTTCACCGTCCACCGACCGGTGCCCTTCTGTTCGGCGGCGTCGATCACCACGTCCACGAACGGCTTACCGGTCTGCTCGTCGGTGTGCGCGAGCACCTCGGCGGTGATCTCCACGAGGTAGCTGTCCAGGTCCCCGGTGTTCCACTGCCGAAAGATGTCGGCGATCTCGGCGGGCGTCTTGCCCAGCGCCTTGCGGAGGAGGTCGTAGGCCTCACCAATGAGCTGCATGTCGGCGTACTCGATGCCGTTGTGCACCATCTTCACGAAGTGTCCTGCACCGTCCGGCCCGACGTGGGTACAGCACGGCGTGCCGTCGACGTGCGCGGAGATCGACTCCAAGAGCGGCCCGAGTGCCTCATAAGCTTCTTTCGAGCCGCCGGGCATGATCGATGGCCCGTTCAGCGCGCCCTCCTCGCCGCCGGAGACCCCGGCGCCCACGAAGTGCAGATCCTTCTCCCGCAGCTCGGCTTCCCGCCTGCGGGTGTCGGTGTAGAGCGCGTTACCGCCGTCGATGATGATGTCGCCCGGTTCCATCAGCGCCGCAAGATCACTGATCACGGCGTCAGTCGGGTCGCCGGCCTTGACCATGATGAGGACCCGCCGCGGCTTCTCCAAGGCGCCGATCAGATCCTCGAGGCTGTCCGCCCGCACGAAGTCCCCCTCGTCGCCGTGCTCGCTGAGCAGGGTGTCGATCTTCGCGGTACTTCGGTTGTGCACCGCCACGGTGTGGCCGTGGCGGGCGAGGTTGCGCGCCAGGTTGGAGCCCATCACGGCGAGTCCGGTGACACCGATCTGAGCGCGGGGTTGCGGCGAAGGTGTGGCAGAGGTCATGGGTGCCACCCTAGTGGCCGTTGGTCACGGGATACCTTCACTGCGCAACGCACCAACGAGCTGAGGAGACGCACCATGGCGGACGAGCAGAGATCGCTGGCGGGTCGGACGATCGTCATGTCCGGGGGCAGCCGCGGAATCGGCTTGGCCATCGCCCTCCGCGCGGCCCGCGACGGCGCCAACAT
>JALYVL010000384.1 GCA_030853285.1 Actinomycetota bacterium
GGCGGTGAGCGAGGGTGCAGACATCTTGGACGTCGGCGGGGTCAAGGCCGGCCCGGGAGCGCAGGTAGCGGCAGCGGAGGAGATCCGCCGGGTGGTGCCCTTCGTAGAGGCGGTCCGCGCCCGCCATCCCGAGGTCGTCATCAGCGTCGACACCTGGCGCCACGACGTCGGACGCCTTGCCTGCCGAGCAGGCGCTGACCTGATCAACGACACCTGGGCGGGATATGACCCCCAGCTCGCGGAGGTAGCGGCGGAGTTCGGTGCGGGCCTCGTGTGCTCACACACCGGCGGGGCCACTCCGCGCACCCGCCCGCACCGGGTGCGATATGCCGACGTGGTCGCGGACGTCATCACCGACGTCTCCGCGCAGGCCCGTCGGGCGCAAGCGCTGGGCGTTGATCCCGGATCGATCCTCGTCGACCCGACGCACGACTTCGGCAAGAACACCTTCCACGGTCTGGAGCTGCTGCGCCGCATCGGCGAGTTGGTGGACACCGGGTGGCCGGTGCTGATGGCCGTGTCCAACAAAGACTTCATCGGCGAGACGTTGGGGGTTGGGCTCACCGAACGGCTGGAAGGCACCCTCGCCGCCACTGCGCTGGCTGCCGCCGCGGGCGCCAGGGTGTTCCGCGCCCACGAGGTGACCGCCACCCGTCGGGTGCTGGAGATGGTGGCCAGCATCCAGGGCGTACGTCCCCCGGCCTGCACGGTGCGAGGCCTGGCGTGACGTGGTTCGACACCCATACCTACCACGATCCACTGTGGAGTGTGATGGAGCTGCTGTCGGCCAAGGGCAACCGCACAGTGTCCGTCGTCCTGCCAGCGCTGAACGAGGAGGAGACGGTCGCCGACGTGGTGGCCGCAGTCCGGCCCTTGGTCGGTTCGCTCGTGGACGAGCTGATAGTGCTGGATTCCGGCTCCACCGACGCCACCAGGACGCTCGCGGACCGCGCCGGGGCCACGGTCGTCACTCGGGAGCAGGCACTGCCCGACGTGGCACCGCGGCCCGGCAAGGGCGAGGTGCTGTGGCGCTCCTTGGCCGCGACCACCGGAGACGTCGTGGTATTTCTCGACTCCGACCTGGTGGAGACCGACCCCGGCTTCGTCACCGCTCTGTTGGGTCCCCTGCTGCTTGATCCGGCACTCGCGCTGGTTAAGGGCTTCTATCGGCGCCCGTTGCGGGTGGAGGGCGAGCAGAGCGAAACCGGAGGCGGCCGGGTGACGGAGCTGATGGCCCGTCCGTTGCTGGCCGCGCTGCGTCCTGAGCTCGCCGGGGTCATCCAGCCGCTCGGTGGCGAGTACGCCGCCACCCGGGAGCTGCTGGAGAGCGTGCCGTTTGCCCCCGGGTACGGCGTGGAGATCGGGCTGTTGCTGGACACCTATGCATCGCGAGGACTGCCGGCGATCGCTCAGGTGAACCTCGGGGTACGCAAGCACCGCAACCGCTCGCTGCTGGAGCTGGGGGTGATGAGCCGCCAGATCTTGGGAACTGTGCTGCGGCGCTGTAATTTTGATGACGCGGGGGAAGGTCTGACGCAGTTCACCCAGCACGATCATCGGTGGGCCGGGCACCAGTTCGACGTGGCGCTGGCCGACCGTCCGCCCATGCGGGAGATGCGCGCTCGCTGAGCCCACGGCCGTCCGGGTGTCGGTCTCGCATGGCAGCATCGCAGTCATGGGTACCGCACTGGTCTATCTGGTTGTGATGGCCGCCGTCGCCGGAGCGCTGTTTCTGCTGGCCTCGGTGGTGTTCGGTCGCGGGGAAGAGTTGGCGCCCCTACCGGCGGGTCACACCGCTGCCGTACTGCCCGCGCACGGCGTCGACGGCGCCGGCGTGCGGGCGCTGCGGTTTCAGCAGGTGGTGCGTGGATACAAGGCCAGCGAGGTCGACTGGGCGTTGGAGCGCTTGGCTTTGGAGATCGATGAGCTCCGTGCGCAGCTCGGGGCGAGCGCCGGGGCGCACGAGTGAGCCGCGCAGTCACGGTGGAGTTGTGCCAGCCCATTGCCGCCCCCGCGTCGGTGGTGTGGGACGCCGTAGTGGACTGGCCGACCCAGCACCAGTGGATGTTGGGCACCACGGTTGCCGTCACCTCGGGCGACGGCCGTTCGGTAGGCTCGACGCTGAGTGCGTACAGCGGCCGCAAGCCCCTCGGCTTTCTCGACACCATGACCATCACCGGGTGGGATCCGCCACGGTGCTGCGTCGTGTCCCACACCGGAAAGGTGGTGCGCGGCAAAGGTGTCTTCACCGTAGAGCCCGCCGGTGCGGGGGCATCGATCTTCCGGTGGCGCGAGGAGCTGGTGCTGCCGCTGGGTGCCCTG
>JALYVL010000385.1 GCA_030853285.1 Actinomycetota bacterium
CACCAGGGCCGGGGACTGGGCTCTGTGTTGCTGGAACACCTGGCCGCCGCCGCCGCCGAACGCGGGATCGCGACGTTTGTCGCGGAGGTGCTGGCGGAGAACCGGGCGATGGTCGGTGTGTTCAAGGACGCCGGCTACCAGATCAAGCGTTCCTTCGACGGGGGCGTGTTGCACCTGGAGTTCGCGATCGACCCCTCCGAGGCCCTGCTCACCGTGCGCAACTTCCGGGAGCTGGCCTCCGAGGCGCGCAGCGTGCGCAACGTGCTCGCCCCGCGCTCCGTGGCGGTGATCGGGGCCTCCACCGACCGTTTCAAGGTGGGCTACGCCGTGCTGGTCAACCTGCTGGCGGCGGGATTCACCGGGCCGGTCTACCCCGTCAACGCCGAACACCGCTCGGTGCAGGGAGTGCGGGCCTACGAGTCCGTACGGGCCATTCCCGACGATGTCGACCTGGCGGTGGTGGCGGTTCCGGCCGGCGGTGTCGAGGCCGTGCTGGACGATTGCCTCGCCAAAGGGGTGAAGGCGCTGGTGGTGATCTCGGCAGGCTTCTCCGAGGCCGGCCCGGAAGGGCTTGCGGCCGAGCGCAGGATGGTGGAATCGGCACGAGCACATGGGATGCGGGTCGTCGGCCCGAGCGCGCTGGGGGTGGCCAACACCGACCCGACGATCGCGCTGAACGCCACGCTGGCACCGGTGCTACCCCCGGCCGGACGGGTCGGGTTCTTCTGCCAGTCTGGCGCCCTGGGTATCGCCATCCTCGCGGCCGCTGCCGAACGGGGGCTGGGACTGTCCACCTTCGTCTCGGCAGGCAACCGCGCCGACATCTCCGGCAACGACCTGCTGCAGTACTGGGACTCCGACCCCGGCACCGACGTGGTGCTGCTCTACCTGGAGAGCTTCGGCAACCCCCGCAAGTTCTCCCGTTTGGCGCGCCGCGTTGCCCGCAACAAGCCGGTAATCGTGGTGAAGAGCGGGCGCCACGCGGTGCCTGCGGGTCTGGCCGCCACCAGCGTGGAAGTGGACGACGCCAGTGTTCAGGCGCTGTTCGAGCAGGCCGGTGTCATCCGGGTGGAATCCATCGCCCAGCTCTTCGACAGCGCCCTGCTGCTCGGCTACCAACCGTTGCCAGCCGGACCAAGGGTGGCGGTGGTGGGCAACTCCACCGCCATGGGGGTGCTCGCCGCCGATGCGGCCCGGAGTCAGGGGCTGGTGGTGGCCACGGAGCCGACCGACGTAGGAGCAGGGGCGAGTCCGGAAGCATTCGCGGCCGCGATCGCTTCTGCGTTGCAGACCCCGGATGTGGACGCACTCATCGCCGTCTTCGTCCCGCCGGTCGCGATTCCCGGGGCGGCCTACGCGGCTGCACTGCGGGAGGTGGTGGCCGGATCGGAGAAGCCGGTGGTCACAACGTTTCTTGCCGCCGAGGGAATCCCGGACTCCCTCGCGGTGCGCGACGCCGACGGCAATCCCGCCAAGGGGTCGGTTCCCTCCTACCCCGGCCCGGAGCGTGCGGTACTAGCGCTCTCCCGTGCGGTGCGCTACGCGCAGTGGCGGGCCCGGCCGGTGTTGGACGAGCGCGCTCCGGTAGAGCTGGACCGAGTGGACGCCGAGCGGGCCGAGTCGCTGATCGACTCCTGGATGACGGCGAGCCCGGATGGACGGTGGCTGAGCGACGACGAGGCGGCCGAGTTGCTCCGCGCTTACGGCGTCGACGTGGCCGCGTTCCGAGTGGCCAACGGCCCGGAGGATGCGGTCGCCGCAGCCCGGGAGCTTGGCTACCCGGTGGCGGTGAAGGCCATGGGAGAGCAATGGCGGGACCGCTCGGATCTGGTGGGGGTGCGCCTGGACGTCGGCAGCGCCGACGCGGTCCGGGCGGCGTACGAAGAAATGGTCACGCTGACCGAGGACCGGGCGGTCTACGTGCAGCGGATGGGCGGCAAGGGCGTCAACTGCACCGTCGCTGTCCAGGACGACCCCTCCTTCGGCTCGCTCATTTCCTTCGGCCTGTCCGGGGTGATCTCCGACCTGCTCGGCGACCGCGCGTATCGGGTGCTGCCGTTGAGCTCGGCGGAGGAACTCATCCGGGCACCGAAGGCAGCGCCGCTGCTCACCGGTTACCGGGGCAGCGCACCCGCCGATCTGACCACGCTCGTAGCCCTCGTCCACCGCGTCGCCGCCCTGGCCGGAGACCTTCGCTACATCCGGGAGCTGACCTGTGGACCCATTCTTGCCTCGCCCGAGGGCGCGGTGGTCACCGCAGCGCGGGTGCGGATCGGCCCCGAGCCCAGCCGCGCCGACCGCGGACC
>JALYVL010000386.1 GCA_030853285.1 Actinomycetota bacterium
CCCCAAGGTCACGAAGCCCTTGTCCACCATCCACTGCCGGGCCACCTGAGCGGGATCCTTGCCCTCGATGTCGACCTTGACGTTGAGATTGGAGATCTCGTCGAAGGTGAGCGCATCGGAGATGGGCTTCATCACCTTGGCGATGTCCGGGTACTGGTTCGCAATCGTGCCCCGAATGTTCAGCGTGGCGTTGTAGTGCGGGAAGAACTGCTTGTCGTCGGTGAGGAGTTGGAGATCCAACCCGCGGATACGGCCGTCGGTGGTGAAGACCTCACCGAACTTGCACTGACTGCCCGACGCCGTCGCCGAGTAGATGATGCCGGTCGCCAGCGTCTGGACCGGAACCTTGGCAGGGTCGAAGCCGTAGGCCGCGGCCATACCCGGGAAGCCGTCCTGCCGGCTGGTGAACTCGGTCTCCAGGCACGTCGCGGCTTTGGCGGGGTCCTTTTTGACCAGCGCGGCGTAGTCCGAGAGCGTCTTCACGCCCGTCTCCTGGGCGGTCTGCTTGTTCATCGCCAGCGCGTAGGTGTTGTCCATCGGCGCCGGGTCGACCCACACGACGTTGTTCTTGGCCAGAGCCTCGTCCCGGACCGCCTCGAATTGCTTCGTCGAGTCCTGGATGGGCTTCTCGTGTCCGAAGTAACTGATCCACGCCGTGCCGGTGTACTCGTAGGTGAGGTCCACCTGGCCGTTCAGCAGCGCCTGATGGGTGCTGTTGGAGCCTTGGATGTTGGTGAGGTCGCGGACATTCGCGCCCGCTGCCTCCATGGCGAACTCGATGATGTAGCCAAGGATGATCTGCTCGGTGAAGTCCTTGGAGCCCACCGTCAGCTGCGCTCCCTTGAGCCCGTCCACCGGCTGGATGCTGCCCGGCTTGACCGCCAGGGGAACCGCGCCTCCGGACTGGAGCCCGCACGCGGCGACCAAGGTGGTGCATGCGGCCGCCATCAGCACGGCAACCCCGCGGCGTGATTTTTTCAGTGTCATGGTCTTCAGTGGCATCAGCGCAAGCCTTTCGGGCCAAGGAACTGCTCGGCGAGCGCGCCGAGCCAGTCGACAAGCAGTGCCAGTGCCACGGCAAGCACCGCACCCAACACCAAGGCCACGCCGAGGTTCAGCTTGTAGCCGGTGTCGATGAGCACGCCCAGGCCGCCCGCCCCCACCAGGAAGCTCAGGGTCGCGGTACCCACCGCAAGCACCAGCGACGTGCGCAGGCCCGCGAGAATGTAGGGCACGGCCAGCGGGAACTCGATGCGACGCAGCACCGTCGCGCCGGACATGCCCTGCCCGCGACCCGCATCAACCAGGGTCGCGTCGACCTCCTGAAAGCCCAAGATCGTGTTGCGCAGCACCGGGAGCAACGAGTAGAACGCGATGGGCAGCACCCCGGTCCAGAAGCCGGCATGCGTGGCCAGGTCGTACAACACCAGCAGACCGATGGCGGGCGCTGCGGCACCGATGTTGGCGATACCGACGAAGAACGGTGAGAGCCAGGTCAGCCTCGGGCGCGTCAGCAAGATCCCCAGCGGTACGGCGACGGCGAGCACCAACGCCGCGACGACGAAAGTGATCGCCAAGTGCTGCAGGGTGAGGTTCCAGATCGAGCTCGCGTTGACCGTGGCCTTCTCGGTCGCGGTGAGCTTGTGGATGCCGAGCGCCCAGATCAGCACTGCCCCGGCCAGGAGGATGGCCACCGCGGGCTGCACCAGCAGCCGCAGGCGCTCGGCCCGGCGACGCTCTGCCGCTGCCGGATCGATCGGCGGGCCGGCGGGTTCGGACCCCTCCACGAAGGAGGCATCGCGATCAGCTGCCTTGACCGGCGTCGCCGTCGTCATTTCCGCACCCCCACGTCGCTTCGCTCGCTCATGCTTCCGCGCCCGTGGCTACGTGAGCGCCGCCCTGCGCGGCCTCGTCGCCAGGCCCGGTGTCGTCGCGCCCTGTGCCGTCACGGCCGCCGTCGTGATCGTGCTGGTGCTCTTCCCGTAGCGAGCGGATCGTGCCCACCAGGGTGTCGATGGTGATCATGCCGACGTACTCGCCCCTGCTCCCGGTGACGGCGGTGGCGGCGTTGCTCTCCGCCAGCAGCGCCTCCAGCGCATCCTGCAGGGTCGACTGTGTGGAGACCGTCTCGCCGATGGGAATGCCGATGTTGTCCAGGCTGCGTGCGTTGACGAGGTGGTGCGGGGCCACCCAGCGGTACGGACGGCCACGGTCGTCCAGCACGATTCCCCACGAACCGCGCCGATCCCCCACCGCGAGGCGCAGCTCGTCCACCGAGTCACCGAGGCGGGCGGTGGGACGT
>JALYVL010000387.1 GCA_030853285.1 Actinomycetota bacterium
CTTCATGAAACCCTCCACCACGATCATCGGTCCGCACGTGCCGATCGTCCTGCCGCCGAGCTCGTCGGAGGTGCACTACGAGGGTGAGCTGGCGGTCGTGATCGGCCGCCCGTGCAAGGACGTGTCCGCCGCCAAGGCGCTGGACGTGGTGCTGGGGTACACCGTCGCCAACGACGTCACCGCGCGCGACCACCAGGCCGCTGACGGGCAATGGACCCGCGGCAAGAGCCACGACACCTTCTGTCCGCTCGGACCGTGGATCGAAACCCAGCTCGATCCCTCCCAGCTGGATCTGCGCACCGAGGTCGATGGGGTCACCAAGCAGGACAGCAACACCGCACTGCTGCTGCACGACGTCCCGGAGATCATCGAGTGGATCTCCACCGTCATGACGCTGCTACCCGGCGACGTCATCCTCACCGGCACGCCGGCCGGCGTGGGACCCATCAGCAACGGGCAATCCGTGAGCATCACCATCGAGGGCATCGGCACGCTCACGAACCCCGTGACCGCGAAGCGGTAGCACGGCCCCGATAACCTGGCCCGCGTCATGACTACACCTGAGCGCCCCGTGCGCGTCCGCTTTTGTCCCTCGCCGACCGGAACTCCGCACGTCGGGCTGGTCCGCACCGCCCTGTTCAACTGGGCTTTCGCCCGCCACCACGGCGGCACGTTCGTATTCCGCATCGAGGACACCGACGCCGCTCGAGACAGCGAGGAGTCCTACGCGGCCCTGCTCGATGCCTTGCGCTGGTTGGGGCTCGATTGGGACGAGGGCCCTGAGATCGGCGGCCCCCACGCGCCGTACCGGCAGTCGCTGCGGCGCGAGCAGCACCTGGACGTGGTCCGCAGGTTGGTGGACGCGGGGGAGGCGTACGAGAGCTTCTCCACCCCCGAGGAGGTCGAGGCGCGGCACAGGGCGGCCGGCCGTGATCCGAAGCTGGGCTACGACAACTTCGACCGTGAGCTCACCGACGCCCAGAAGGCCGAGTTCCGTGCGGAGGGCCGCCAGCCCGTACTCAGGCTCCGCATGCCCGCGCACGATTTGTCCTGGACCGACCTGGTGCGCGGCGAGACCACGTTCCGGGCCGGCACGGTTCCGGACTTCGCGCTGACCCGCGGCAACGGCCAGCCGCTGTACACCCTGGTCAACCCCGTGGATGACGCGGCGATGGGTATCACCCACGTGTTGCGCGGCGAGGACCTGCTCAGCTCCACCCCGCGTCAGCTGGCCCTGTACGAGGCGCTGCAACGCATCGGTGCTGCGGAGTTCACCCCGGAGTTCGGGCACCTGCCCTTCGTGATGGGCGCGGGCAACAAGAAGCTGTCCAAGCGTGATCCCGAGGCCAACCTCTTCCTGCACCGGGAACGCGGCTTCATCCCCGAGGGACTGCTGAACTACCTGGCGCTGCTCGGCTGGGCCATCGCCGACGACCACGACCTGTTCAGCCTTGATGAGATGGTGGCCGCGTTCGACATCGGTTCGGTGAACAGTAATCCGGCACGCTTCGACCAGAAGAAGGCCGACGCCATCAACGCCGAGCACATCAGGCTGCTGGCGCCGGCCGACTTCGCGCAGCGGCTGCAGGCGCACCTGCTCGTCCACGGACAGCTTCCGCCCGATGTAGGCCAGGCTCTGCTCGACGCTGCTGCCGCCCTGGTGCAGACCCGCATCGTGGTGCTCTCCGACGCCGCCGCGCTGCTGCGGTTCCTGTTCGTCGAGGAGGGCGCCTTCACCGTGGACGAGGCGGCAGCGGCCAAGGTGCTCGGCCCGGATGCGCAGGAGCCACTCAACGCGGCGTTGGGGGTACTGCAAGTACTATCAACGTGGCGTGCCGCAGACATCGAAGGCGCGCTCAAGGGCGCGCTGGTGGATGAGCTCGGGCTCAAGCCCCGCAAGGCTTTCGCGCCCGTGCGTGTGGCCATCACCGGGTCCACGATCAGCCCGCCGCTGTTCGAGTCGATGGAGCTGCTCGGCCGTGATCGCTCGCTGGCTCGGCTGCGGGAAGCCGTTCGCTGACCGGCGGATTGGTGATGCTTGCAAGCGGTGAGTTAGTCTGTCTCGCGGCTCTGTTGAGGCTTTCGAACCGGCTCCGGCTGGTTTGGAAGCATGGAGTCATTGGGGTATGGTGTAATTGGCAACACGGCTGATTCTGGTTCAGTTGTTCTAGGTTCGAGTCCTGGTACCCCAGCTGAGAAATCAGCATGCACGTGTTGGTTTTCCTGGCCCCGTCGTCTAGCGGCCTAGGACGCCGCCCTCTCAAGGCGGTAGCGCGGGTTCGAATCCCGTCGGGGCTACAC
>JALYVL010000024.1 GCA_030853285.1 Actinomycetota bacterium
GTCTGGACGAGGTGAACGACCGCTCCACCGCCGAGGAGCTACGCGGCACCTTGTTCCTCGTCGATCCTGCTGAGCTGCCCGCGTCCGAGGATCCGGACGCGTTCTACGACCACGAGCTGGAGGGCCTCTCGGTCAGTCTCGTCGACGGCACCGCCGTGGGTACGGTCGTCGAGGTGCTGCACACGGCGGCGGGGGAGCTGCTTTCCATCCGCCCGGCCGGCGCCGAGCAGGGTGAGCACCTGGTGCCTTTCGTGGCGGCGATCGTCACGGCGGTCGACCTGGACGGTGCCACCATCGTGATCGACCCGCCCGACGGCCTGCTGGAGGGCTGAGCGGTGCGGCTCGACGTCGTCACGATCTTTCCCGAGTACCTCGAGCCACTGCGCACCGCGCTGCTGGGGCGCGCCGCCGAACGCGGCCTGGTGCAGCTGCAGGTGCACGACCTGCGTACCTGGACCCACGACGTGCACAAAGCGGTGGACGACTCGCCCTACGGGGGCGGACCCGGCATGGTGATGAAGCCAGCAGTCTGGGGCGCGGCGTTGGACGAGGTCTGTGCCGGCGATCCCGCACCGCTGCTCGTGGTACCGACGCCGGCAGGCATCCCCTTCACCCAGCAGCTTGCTCAGCAATGGGCGAGCGAGCCCCGATTGGTCTTCGCCTGCGGACGCTACGAGGGCATCGACCAGCGGGTCTTCGATGATGCGGCCAGACGCATGCGCGTGCAGGAGGTGTCCCTGGGTGACTACGTGCTCGTCGGGGGAGAGGCAGCAGTATTGGTGATGGTGGAAGCCGTGGTGCGCCTGCTGCCCGGGGTGCTGGGCAACGCGCAATCGGCCCAGCAGGACTCGTTCTCCGACGGACTGTTGGAAGGTCCCTGCTATACCCGGCCGGAGTCGTGGCGGGGTTTGGACGTGCCTGCGGTGCTGCGTAGCGGTGACCATGCCCGCGTGGCGGCGTGGCGTGCAGAGCAGTCCCGGCAACGGACCGCCGAACGTCGGCCGGACCTGCTGTCCGGGCGACTCCCCTGAGCCTGAGCAGCGCACACCGGTCGGTTTCGCAGACGGGGTACCGGTCTGGCACACTTGGGGGGTTGCCTCGTGCACTCATTCTGCTCAAAGTCGATTAGTTGAGGACGGATCACCGATGAACACCCTGGATTCCTTGGACTCCCAGTCGCTGCGTAGCGACATTCCGGAGTTCCGTCCCGGTGACACCCTCAACGTGCACGTCCGCGTGACCGAGGGCACCCGTGAGCGCGTACAGGTGTTCAAGGGCGTGGTGATTCGCCGCCAGGGTGGCGGGGTCCGCGAGACCTTCACCGTCCGCAAGGTGTCCTTCGGGGTCGGTGTGGAGCGCACCTTCCCGGTGCACACTCCCACCATCTCGCTCATCGAGGTGGCCACCCGCGGTGACGTGCGGCGCGCGAAGCTCTACTACCTCCGTGACCTGCGCGGCAAGGCTGCGAAGATCAAAGAGAAGCGCTGAGCTACTAGCCTTTTCTCGTGCCCGGGGTATACAGCGACGACTTCTTCGCCGAAGGCCCCGACGAACCGGAGGAGCCCGACCTCCGGGCCGACCAACCCTCGTGGTGGCGCACGCGCCCGCGTCTACCGGGCAAGCCGGGCTCGTTCTGGCGTGAGTTGCCGGTGCTGGTGCTCGTGGCGCTCGTGCTCAGCTTCACCGTGCAGACGTTCCTGGCCCGGGTGTACGTCATTCCGTCGGAATCGATGGAGCCCACCCTGCATGGCTGCACGGGGTGCAGCAACGACCGGATCCTGGTGGACAAGGTGTCGTACCGGTTCACCGATCCGCGTGCGGGGGACGTCGTCGTCTTCCGCGGTCCCGACAATTGGACCAGTGACTTCACCACCGCGCGCTCCGCCAACGTGCTGCTGGGGGGGCTGCAGCAACTCGGCGCGGTGGTCGGACTTGCGCCGCCGGACGAGCGTGATTTCGTCAAACGGATCATTGCGACGGGTGGTCAGACCGTGCAGTGCTGCGACGAGCAGGGTCGCGTGCTTGTCGACAACCAGCCGCTCACCGAGCCCTACGTCGTCAACGACTTCCCCTTTCTCACCGGCCAGCAGAGTTGTACGACCGCGCTGCGTTCTGGTCGGTGCTTCGATCCGGTGACGGTGCCAGCGGGCGGCCTCTGGGTGATGGGGGACAACCGGAGCAACTCCGCGGACTCCCGCCGCCACGGTCCCGTGCCGGTCAGCGACGTCATCGGCAAGGCGCGACTGATCGTGCTGCCCGTCAGTCGCTGGCAGGTCGTCAACGCCCCGCACCTCAGCGCTGCCCCCGGTCCGCATTGAGCCTGCGCGGCTTGCTTTAGCCTGGTGCCGTGCCGGACAACGAGAACGAACCCCTCGTCGATGACGAGGAAACCGCGACCGGGTCGGCAGAGGCAGCGACTGCTCCCGAATCCGAGACCGCGGGCGCGAACTCTCGACGTCGCCGGGCCCCGGCGAAGAAGCGGTCGTTCTGGCGGGAGTTGCCCGTCCTCATCGTCGTCGCTCTGGCGCTCAGCTTTCTCATCCAGAACTTTGTCGCCCGCGTCTACGTCATCCCGTCGGAGTCGATGGAGCCGACATTGCACGGATGTACGGGGTGCACCAACGACCGCGTGCTCGTGGACAAGATCAGTTACCGCTTCACCGACCCGCGACCGGGCGACGTCGTGGTCTTTCTCGGCCCTCAATCCTGGGACAACGACTTCACCAGCAACCGCTCAGCCAACGTGGTCGTCCGCGGACTGCAGGAACTGGGTTCGCTGGTGGGACTTGCGCCGCCGGACGAGCGGGACTTCATCAAACGGGTCATCGCATCCGGTGGGCAGACAGTGCAGTGCTGCGACGCCCAGGGGCGCGTGCAGGTGAACGGCCACCCGCTGACCGAGCCCTACATCGTCAACGACTACGGCTTTATGCCGGGTGCACTCGACTGCGGCACCTCACCGGCGTCACAGCGGTGTTTCGCGCCGGTGACCGTGCCTGACAAGCACCTGTGGATGATGGGCGACAACCGCAACGACTCGGCCGACTCCCGCTACCACATCGCCGACGACGCCAGAGGCACCGTGCCGGTCGGCAACGTAATCGGCAAGGCCCGGTTGATCGTGTCACCCATCTCGCGGTGGCAGGTGGTCAACGCTCCGCAGATCGACGCAACCCAGGCCAGCGCCTTGCCTACGCAGATGCCACCGTCGCACCCCGCCGACCTGCCGCTAGGCGTTGACGCGCTGGCCGTGCTGCCCGTCCTGGGCTTGGCGCGCACTCGACGCGGGTACCAGCGTCGCGCGTGAGCGCCATCCGGCCCCCCCGCACCGTCATCAGACGATCGCAGGGATTGCGCACGCTCGAGTCCGCGTTGCAGCGCAGCGGACTCGGGCCGGTGGCCGGTGTGGACGAAGCCGGGCGCGGTGCTTGTGCCGGTCCCCTGGTCGTGGCCGCCTGCGCCCTTCCGCCGGGTCCGCATCCGCGACTGCCCGGCCTGACCGACTCCAAGAAGCTGACCGCACAGCACCGTGAACGGCTGTTTCCGGAGATCGAACGAACCGCACTGGCCAGCTGCGTGGTCGTGATCCCGGCGCCGGAAATCGACCGTCTCGGGCTGCACGTCATGAACATCGAGGGCATGCGTCGTGCGGTGGCAGGGCTCACGGTGGCCCCCCAGTACATTTTGTTGGACGGTTTCCGAGTTCCTGGCTTGCCCGCGCCATCGCTGCCGGTGATCGGTGGTGACGCGCAGGCCGCGTGCGTCGCGGCCGCGAGCGTGCTGGCCAAGGTGACGCGGGACCGGATCATGGTCGCGATGGACGTGCAGCAACCCGGCTACGAGTTCGGTACCCACAAGGGCTACATCACGCCCGCGCACTCGGCGGCGCTGCGGCGCCACGGACCGTGCACCGAGCACCGGATGTCCTACGCGAACGTCGTGGCGGTATCGCGCTCACTTGTGGGACATGATGGGAGGCCAACGGCCGGAGTGGCCGCCGGGAGTCGACGAGGAGGAGCGCCGCAGCGATGAGTGCGGAAGATCTCGAGAAGTACGAGAACGAGATGGAGCTGTCGCTCTACCGCGAGTACCGCGACATCGTGGCGCAGTTCACCTATGTCGTGGAGACCGAGCGGCGGTTCTACCTGGCCAACTCCGTTGACGTGCAACCCCGCAACGCCGACGGCGAGGTGTACTTCGAGGTGCGGATGGCCGACGCCTGGGTCTGGGACATGTACCGGCCGGCCCGTTTCCTCAAAAGCGTCCGCGTGATCACCTTCAAGGACGTCAACGTCGAAGAGCTGGACAAGCCCGATCTTCGATTACCGGAAGACGGTCCGTTCGGCGGTTGAGCTAGCACGCACCGCCGACAGCCCTACTGCTTCGCGCCGCGGAACCGTCGGGTTGTCCACAGTCGTCCGAGTTGTCCACATCGCGGCCAATTCCAGCTCCGTCGGGGGCGCCGGGCGGGCACGGTGGTGACCTCAGCGGCCGAGCCCTTCGGCCCTCCGACAGCCGAGGACCACCATGACGCACCTCAGTACCCGGACGCCGCGGCCCCCCGGATCCGATACCCGCGCAGAGTTGGGTGTGCGCGGCGAGACGATTGCCGCCCACTACCTCGAGGCCGGTGGGCTGGTGTTGCTCGACCGCAATTGGCGGTGTCGGGAAGGCGAAATCGATCTCGTCGCCACGGACGGTACGACGGTCGTGATCGTCGAGGTGAAAACTCGCTCGGGTACCGGCTTCGGCCGGCCCGCGGAGGCAGTGACTCCGATCAAACTGGCTCGCCTGCGCCGATTGGCGCAGCTCTGGCTCGCGGCCAACCGCGTGGGTTGGGTCGAGGTCCGCTTCGATGTGGTCGCGGTACTGGCCCGACCGGGCGCACGTGTCGAGGTCGAACACTTTCCCGGAGTGTTTTGATGGCGCTGGGACGAGCGCACTCCGTAGCGATCAGCGGCGTCGACGGCCAGCTGGTGGAGATCGAGGCGTATTTGGGCCTGGGCCTTCCCGGAGTCCACCTGGTCGGCCTGCCGGACACGGCACTGCAGGAGTCCAGGGACCGGGTGCGCGCCGCGGTGGCCAACTCCGGCGAGAAGTGGCCCTCGCGCCGGATCACGCTGGCGTTGTCACCGGCCACGCTGCCCAAAGGGGGATCGGCATACGACATCGCGATGGCCTGCGCCGTACTACGGGCTGCGGGCGAGGTGCCCGACCGCTCTCTGGCGAACACCGTGCTGCTCGGTGAGCTGGCGTTGGATGGACGTATCCGCGCGGTCCGTGGCACGCTGCCTGCGTTGCTCGCCGCCCGCAGCGCAGGGTGGAAGCGCGCCGTCGTCCCCGCCGCGACGCTCGCCGAAGCCGGCCTCGTCGAGGGCATCGAGGTACTGGGTGCGGAAACGCTGCGCGAGCTGCTCGGCTGGTTGCGAGGCCATGCTCACCTGAGCAGCCCGGGTCGCACCGTCATCGCCGAGCAGCATCTCGACGGCGATCTCGACGAGGTCGTCGGCCAACCCGAGGCGCGGTGGGCGCTCGAAGTCGCTGCAGCCGGCGCGCACCACCTCCTACTCACCGGCCCACCCGGCACCGGCAAGACCATGCTGGCTCAGCGCCTTCCCGGACTCCTGCCTGCCCTGGGTGACGAGGAGGCACTGGAGGTCACCGCAATCCACTCGGTGGCCGGCCTGCTGAGCACGGAACAGCCGCTGATCAATCGCCCGGTGTTTGTCGCTCCGCACCACACCAGCTCGGTGAGCGCGCTCGTCGGTGGCGGCTCGGGCATGGCCAGGCCCGGCGCGGTCAGCCGGGCTCATCGGGGGGTGCTATTTCTCGACGAGTGCCCCGAGTTCGGCTCCCGCGCGCTGGAGGCGCTGCGGACTCCGTTGGAAGACGGCGAGGTCCGCATCGCTCGGCGAGACGGCGTCGCGCGTTACCCCGCCCGGTTCCAACTGATTTTGGCGGCCAATCCGTGCCCGTGCGCGCCGGCGCGCGAGCTCGACTGCGTGTGCCCCCCGACGGTGCGACGACGCTACCTGGGGCGCCTGTCGGGGCCGTTGCTGGACCGGGTGGACCTTCGGGTCCCCATGCGCGGCCTTGCCGCAGCTGCACTGACCGACGAGACCGCGGAGAGCTCTGCCGCGGTTCGTGCACGCGTGGCCAACGCCCGCGCCGCCGCTACCGCGCGTTGGGCGCCTTATGGCTGGCGCACGAACGCAGAAGTTCCGGGACCTGCCCTGCGTCAGCGGTTCCGGTTGGATCGCGCAGCGCTGCTGCCGCTGGAGAAGGGTCTACAGAGGGGGGAGATCACCGCGCGGGGTGCAGACCGGGCGCTGCGCGTGGCCTGGACCCTGGCCGATCTCCGCGGCCACGAGCGACCACAATGCAATGAGGTTGCCGCTGCCCTGCTGTTTCGGGACCGGAGAGCGGCATGACGACGACTGCGCACCACGATCGCCGCCGGGCGTGGGCCTACCTGTCCAGGGTGGTCGAGGGGCCGTGTGCACCTCTCACCGCGCTGGTGGTCGAGCACGGCCCCGAGCCTGTCATGCGGGCAATCCGTGACCGGGGCGCATTGCCGAACGTGGTCCGCACTCGAACCGAGTCCCGCCACCACCTCGACAGCTCCGCGAACGATCTGGAGCTGTTGCGATCGTTGGGCGGTCGCCTGATCACCCCGGACGACGACGATTGGCCCGCGTGGCGGATGCTCCCGTTCACCGGCGCCGCCGCGTCCGGAGTGCATGACGCGCACGCACCGTTGGCGCTGTGGGTGCTGGGCAACGCGTCGCTCGGCGCCGTCACCGAGCGTGCCGTCGCGATCGTCGGGACCAGAGCCGCCAGCAGCTACGGCGAGCATGTGACCGCCGAACTCTCCCACGAGCTCGCGGCCGACGGATGGACGATCACGTCGGGCGCCGCGTACGGAATCGACGGCGCGGCACACCGTGCGGCGCTGGGGGCAGGCGGTTCGACGGTTGCGGTGCTGGCCTGCGGGGTCGACCGGTGCTATCCCAGCGGCCACGGTGCCCTCATCCGACAGATCGCCCGCCAGGGTCTGGTGATCAGCGAGTACCCACCGGGCACGACGCCGGCCAAGCACCGCTTCTTGGCGCGCAACCGCTTGGTGGCCGCGCTCAGCGATGGTGTGGTGGTCGTGGAGGCCGGGTGGCGCAGTGGGGCCCGGAGCACCGCGACCTGGGCACGCAACCTCGGGCTGCCCGTGATGGCCGTGCCGGGCCCGGTGACTGCACTGAGCTCGGCGGGGTGCCACCGGATGGTGCGGACGCGCGAAGCCACGCTGGTCACCTCGGCCGCGGAGGTCGTCGAGGAGGTCGGGCGCATCGGCGAGCTCGCCCCACAGTTGCCGCTGGGCATCGCCGAGCATCGCCCGACTGACGGGCTCGATACCGTCGCGGGCCAGGTTCACGGTGCGTTGCCGGCCTCGGGGGGTGCCAGCGAGCGTCAACTTGCGCAGACCTCTGGTATTGCGATAGATGACGTACGGGGTGCGTTGCCCATGCTGGAGATGGAGGGCCTCGCACGTCTGGCCGAGGACGGCTGGCATCGGGTGGTGCGCCGGTAAGGTGCCGCCAGTCGCCCGCCGCAGGGAGGTATTGCGGGCGCGGCGGCTTGACCACCCTCCGGCGCTGTCGCACGGTGGGCAGATGCGCACCGATGGCCCAACGGAGAAACCGTCGCTGCCCGCGGCACTCCACTCGCCGTTGGATGCCTTCGCGCAACATCTCCGGCTGGAGCGCGGACGCTCTGAGCACACGGTGCGCGCGTACTGCGGCGACGTTCGCTCGCTGCTGGTCCACGGGCTGGGCGCGGACCCGGCCGTGGTTGAACTGGCCCAGCTGACCTTGCCCGTACTGCGGTCCTGGCTTGCCACCCAAGCCGCAGCAGGGGTCGCGCGCACCACCCTGGCGCGACGCACGGCTGCGGCGCGCTGCTTCACGGCGTGGGCGCTGCGGGCCGGACTGATCGAGCACGATCCTGCCGTACGCCTCGCCGCGCCCCGCGCGCACCGCACCCTGCCCGCCGTACTTCGTCCAGAACAAGCGGGCCAGGCACTCGACGCGGCGGCGCTCGGAGCCGCGCAGCAGGACCCACCGGCCCTACGCGATCACTTGGTGATGGAGCTGTTGTACGCCACCGGCATCCGGGTCGGCGAGCTCTGCGGGCTGGACCTCGAATCGGTGGATGACGCCCGACGACTGCTATTGGTACTGGGAAAGGGGGGCACCGAACGCGCCGTGCCGTTTGGGATACCCGCCGAGCGGGCTCTCCGCGTCTGGCTCACCCACGGCCGCCCGCTGCTGCGCACACCATCCAGTGGGGACGCGCTGCTGCTCGGTGCGCGCGGTGGCCGTCTGGACCAACGGGCGGTGCGGCGCATGGTGCATCAGGTCGTCGCCGCCGTGCCCGGGGCGCCGGACCTCGCGCCGCACGGTATGCGGCACTCCGCGGCCACCCATCTGCTCGAGGGGGGCGCCGACCTCCGCGTCGTACAGGAGCTGCTCGGGCACGCCACCTTGGCCACCACCCAGCTGTACACCCACGTCAGCGTCGAGCGGCTGCGTGCGGTCCACCAGCAGGCTCACCCCCGCGCGTGAGGCTCATGCCTCCCACGTCTTGAGCCGGACCTGCCAATGTCCGATCAGCCGGAGCGGGTCGAGGTACGCCTCCCCGCGGCGCACACCCCAGTGCAAGCACGCTGCGGCGGCACAGTCGGGGTGGCCGGGTTCGAGCACCCCGAGTGGCTGGCCGCGCACCACCGCTGCCCCCGGCCGTACCTGTGGGGTCACCGGTTCGTAGGTGGTGCGCAGCCCATCGGGATGTTGCACCGACACCACGCCGCGTCCGGCTAGCTCTCCGGCGAATACCACAACTCCGTCGCCGGCCGCCAGTACCGGCGTGCCCACGGCGGCGGCCAGATCAACACCGCGGTGACCGGGTCCGTACTGGCTCGCCGGCGGTTGAAACGGTCGAGCCACGCGCGGCCATCCGGCCAGGGGCCAGCCGTAGTC
>JALYVL010000388.1 GCA_030853285.1 Actinomycetota bacterium
GGCGTACACCTCGTTGCGCTCCACCTACATGCACGACGCCGACTCCATCATCGGCTTCCAGGAGCTCAACGATCCCACCTTCGTCCACAACGCCGCCAGTTTCCAGCGGGCCACCGCGGACATCAACTACACATTCAACTGGTTCTACGCCGACTCCAAGGACACCGCGTACTACAACTCCGGCCTCAACCCGGTGCGTTCGACCACCATGGACCCGAACCTACCCGCGTGGGCGAAGCCGGCCTATGAGTGGAAGGACTTCGATCCTGTCGCCTACACCTCTGCCGTCACCGACTTCGCTGCACATCCACAGTCGGTGAACCAGGACTACTACGTCAGTTGGAACAACAAGCAGGCCAAGGACTACAGCGCAGCGGACGGCAACTTCAGCCAGGGCTCCATTCAGCGCGTGGACCTGCTGGACCAGCGGGTCAAGGCGATGGTGGCCAGCGGAGTCAAAGTCACTCGTGCCTCACTGGTGCAGGCCATGGAGCAGGCCGCCGGTGCCGACCTGCGCGGCGAGGAAGTGCTACCCGAGTTGTTGGCGGTGATCGGCTCAGCCCCGATCACCGACCCGGCGCAGGCCACCGCGGTGCGGCAGCTGACCGACTGGATGAACTCCGGCGCCTACCTGCAGCCCACTTCACCGACGTCCAAGCAGTACCTCAACGCAGACGCCATCCGGCTGCTCGACGCCTGGTGGCCGCTGCTCGCCAAGGCGGAGTTCGAATCGATGGGCACCGCGCTGGAGACGGCGCTGGCCAGCACCCTGCAGGTCGACCAGGCACCGTCGCAGGTGAACCACGGCGGCTCGGCCTTCCAGAAGGGCTGGTGGGGATATGTCGACAAGGACATCCGGGCCGTGCTGGGCAAGGCTGTGCAGGACCCACTGCCGCAGAAGTTCTGCGGGGGCGGCGAGCTGGCCGCGTGCCGGACGGTGTTGCTGAACACTTTGACCCAGGCCGCGGTGACACCGGCGAGCACCCTGTACCCGGCGGACAAGAACTGCGTCGCCGGTGACCAATGGTGTGCGGATTCCATCGTGCAGCGCCCGTTCGGCGGGGTCAGCGACGCGAACATCACCTGGCAGAACCGACCAACCTTCCAGCAGGTGGTGCAGTACCCGGCGCACCGTGGCGACGATGTCACCAACCTGGCCCTGGGCAAGCCCACCACCGCGAGCAGCTCCCAGGTTCCGTTGTTCGGCTTCCTCGGACCGAACCTGCCGCCGGCCTTGGCCACCGACGGGGACCTGAGCACCCGCTGGGCCAGTGGCGCCTGGGCTGACAACGAGTGGATCACCGTCGACCTCGGCGCACCCCAGACAGTGGCCCGGGCGGTGCTGCGCTGGGAAGTCGCCTACGGCAAGGGATACCAGATCCAGGTGTCCGATAACGGGACGAACTGGCGGACGGTGTACGCCACCAGCACCGGGCAGCCGGGGACGAACTCGGTGAGCTTCGCACCCACCACCGCGCGCTACGTGCGGATGCAGGGTGAGCAACGTGGGACCTGGTTCGGCTACTCGTTGTACGAGTTCGAGGTGTACGGCCGCTGAAGTTCGGGGACGCTGACAGGTGTGCAGCACCTGTGAGCGTCCCCCATCAGCTGCGCAGCAAGTGCGCGAGTTCGGCTGCGGTGGTCACGGGGCGGTCGCAGACGAAACCGCGGCACACGTAGGCGGCCGAGGCGCCATCGACCAGCTCACGACCGGCAAGCAACGGCGCCGCGTCGGGGGCGCCGCCGACGATGACGGTGCCTCCCGGTGCAAACGTGCGTGCAGAGCAAAGCAGGTCGCCGCTTCCCACCACCGCGACTTGCAGCGGCCCCCGTTCGGCGGCCTCCGCCACCGACCACCAGTTGCCCGACGAGCGCGGCGCCCGGCTCAGCAGCGCTCCGGCGCGGGACAGGGTGGCGTCTGCGGCCTGGGCGTAACGCGCGGAACGGTCCGGCTCGGCCAGCGCCGCCGCGGCCTGCAGGACCTCGGCCATGGCGGATGCGCCCGAGGGCGTCACCCCGTCCATGGGATCGCGGGGGCGGCGCACCAGGGCTTCGGCGTCGTCGGCGGTATCGAACCACGCACCGGGCTCGGCGGGGTCGGCGAAGTGTTGCAGCGCAAGGTCGATCAGCTCGCAGGCACGGTCCAGCCACCGGTGCTCCCCCGTAGACTGGTGCAGCGCAAGCAAGCCCATCGCCAGGCAGGCATGGTCGTCGAGGACCCCCGCCGCGCTGCCGACGACGCCACCGAGCGAGGAGCGGCGCAGCCGTCCGTCCACGACGTGGTT
>JALYVL010000389.1 GCA_030853285.1 Actinomycetota bacterium
CACTGCGCAACGCACCAACGAGCTGAGGAGACGCACCATGGCGGACGAGCAGAGATCGCTGGCGGGTCGGACGATCGTCATGTCCGGGGGCAGCCGCGGAATCGGCTTGGCCATCGCCCTCCGCGCCGCCCGCGACGGCGCCAACATCGCGCTGATGGCCAAGACCGCCGAGGCCGACCCCCGGCTGCCCGGCACGGTGTACTCCGCGGCCGAGGAGATCCGCGCCGCCGGTGGGCAGGCGTTGCCCGTGGTGGGTGACGTCCGTAAGGAGGAGGACGTCCAGCGGGTGGTGGATCAGGCGGTGGCCGAATTCGGCGGGATCGACATCGTGGTGAACAACGCCAGCGCCATCAACCTCTCCGGCACCGTCGACCTGCCGATGAAGCGCTTCGACCTGATGCAGCAGATCAACGTCCGCGGCACCTTCCTGCTCACCAAGTACTGCATCCCGCACCTGGCCAAGGGCACCAACCCGCACATCCTGACGCTGTCCCCGCCGCTGAACCTGGACCCGAAATGGCTGGGGGCGCACCCCGCTTACACCTTGAGCAAGTACGGGATGAGCCTGCTGACCCTGGGCTGGGCGACCGAGCTCGCCGACCAGGCAATTGCGGCGAACGTGTTGTGGCCGCGGACCATCATCGCCACTGCGGCCGTGCAGAATCTGCTGGGCGGCGAGGACAGCATGGCGCGCTCCCGGAGCCCAGAGATCGTCGCCGACGCCGCGCACGTGGTGCTCACCACCACCGATTGCGCGACGACCGGGCAGTCGTTGATCGACGACGAGGTGCTGGCAACCGTCGGAGTCAACGACCTGTCCGGCTACTCCGCGGGTGCTGCGGACCAATTGGTGCCGGACATTTTCCTCGACTGACCTTCGGAGCGCGCCAACCTCGACTAATTGGGGCTCCGCCAGCCTGGGGAGCCCCAATTAGTCGAACCTCGAAGGTGCTGGGGTGTCAGCGGCCGCCCGCGGTGCCGTCCTTGCCGTTGAGTTTGTTCCGGATCTGCTCGATGCGCTGCCGGTTCTCCGGTTTAGCCGCAAACTGCTTGCCCTTGGCCACGGCATTGTCAATCTTCTGCTTGTTTTCCGGTTTGGCGGCGAACTCCCTGCCCTTGGCGACCGCCTGCTGCGCCATCTGCTGAGCCTTGGGGCTGCGCGCGAAAGCGGCTGCCTTGTCGAACAACGACGCCATGGTGACCTCAATCCTTGGTGAAGCGTGCCGGACCGTCGAACCCATCATACGAACGCCGCTCGGTGCGACTGCGGAAACCGCCGGAGCCACCCGTACTCCTGGCCGGGACGGGCCGAGCGGCGACCCCATCACGGCGAGGACCACCTGAGGGCGCACTCGACCGACGGGGCCCACCCTGGTTGAAGCCACCCTCACGCTGGTAGCCGCCCTCGCGGCGAGGTCCCCTGGCGTTGTCGCGGGCACCCTGGTACCCGCTCGAGCGGGGACTGTGCCCTTGGTAGCCGCCGCTGCGGGGGCGTTCACGCTCACGTTCGGCCGCGGGTAAGGCGACTCCGCTCGGGGTTTGGGCACCGGTGATCTCGGCCAGCTCGTTGGAACCCGGAGTGACCCTGGTGGCTTTGGGGTCGATCCCGGCGATGCCCGTCATCCGTCGGACGGTGCGCCGCTGGTTGGGTAGCACGATGGTGACGACGGTGCCGGACTCGCCGGCGCGTGCGGTCCGACCGGCGCGGTGCAGGTAGTCCTTGGCGTCGGCTGGCGGGTCGACGTGCACGACGAGGCTGATGCCGTCGACGTGAATGCCGCGGGCGGCCACGTCCGTCGCGACGAGCACCGGAGTGCGGCCCCGCTTGAACCGGTCGAGCACGCGGGTTCGCTGGTTCTGGGCCTTGCCACCGTGCAGCGACTCGGCGCTGATGCCCACGGCGCGCAGGCGATCGGTGATGCCTTCCACACCGAGCTTGGTGCGGGCGAACATGATGGTGCGGCCCGAGCGGGCGCCGATCTCGGCGAGCACGGAGTCCTTCTGGCCCCGGTCGACCAGCAGCACGTGATGCTCCATGGTGTCCACGCTCGCCGTGGCGTCCTGGGTGGAATGCTCCACGTGGTCGGGCAGGAACTGGCGGACGATGGACTGAATTTCCTTGTCCAGCGTGGCGGAGAACAGCAGCCGCTGCCCCTCGGCGGGGGTGGCGGCGAGTAAAGCGCGGACCTCCGGGAGGAAACCGAGGTCGGTCATCTGGTCGGCCTCATCCAGTGCCGTCATCTCGATGGCATCGAGGATGCAGGTGCCTTGGCGAAGGTGA
>JALYVL010000390.1 GCA_030853285.1 Actinomycetota bacterium
CACCACCGGAAAGGTGGCCGCGGTCTTCTCGGGGTCGTTGAAGTAGGCCACCGGAACGTGACCGCGACGGGCGATGTAGCCGATGGTGTCGGCCCCCGGCTCCAGTGGGCGCAGGTGCTCGTCCACTACCGCGACGTTGGGGTTGAACGCCAGCCGCATCGTGCCGTCCTCGCCAACCTCGAGGGTGCCGTCGTTGCCCGACTCCGAGGCGCCGAACCCGTCGCGCAGGTACAGCCCGGGCATCAGCTCGAGCAACTGTTCCCGGACGCTGCGCGACCACAGCGCCCCACCGGAGCCGACCATCTTCAGCGCACTGAGGTCGTATTTAGCGCCGTGGGCGGCGATGGTGTCCGCGATCGGGCGGGCCATCGCGTCACCGACGACCATAAGGCAGGCGATGGCTTCGTCCTGGATCAGCCCCAACGCCGCCAGCGGCTCGAAGTTGCGCATGAGCACCTGCTTGGCGCCCATAAAAAAACCCGTGAACAACGCGTACACCGCTGCGCCGTGCATCAGCGGCGCCGTCAGGAGGAAGCTCATGGTGAACTCACTGGCCGCCGCGGCCTCGCCCATGGCAGAGCCGCTGGAGTACGGCTCGCCGTAGGGGTTGCCGCCGGCGAGCGCGGCGTAGAAGAAGTCTTCGTGCCGCCAGACCACACCCTTGGGCATGCCCGTGGTGCCGCCGGTGTAGATGACGTAGTGGTCCTGCGGTGAACGCTCCGGGAAGTCGCGGTCCTCAGACTCGGCGTGCACGGCCTGCTCGAAGTCCCGCACGGTGGTCTCGGGCCACTCGAGATCTGCAGCTACCGGGCCGAGTGTCAACACCATGCGGATCTTCGGACAACTCGGCAGCACAGCGGCAACGACGTCGGCGAACTCCGCGTCGATGACGATCCCCGCCAGCTCGGCGTTGGTGTAGAGGTAGGTCAGCTCGCTATCGGTGTAGCGGAAGTTGACGTTGATGGGGACCGCGCGTGCCTTGAGGCAGCCCAGCAGCGACTCAACGAACTGCACGCTGTTTCGCATGTGGATGCCAACGTGCTCACCCGGTCGTACCCCGCTGTTCATCAGTTGGTGCGCCACCCGGTTCGCTCGCCGATCCAGCTCGGCAAAAGTCCGTCGGTCGGCGCCGCAGACCAGAGCAACGCGGTCTGGCACCTCGTCCGCAACGGCTTCGTAGAGGTCAGCGAGGTTCAAGGTCACAAGCAGGTTCCCCTTCGGCGACGGTTGGCGTGAGCTGCACCATATTTGCTCACGCGGTTCGGCCGACACGCCGCGGCCGGTCACCGGGACTTGTCGGGCTCCGGTGGTATTAACAGAGCACCGGATGAGTACCGACGATGGTGGAGATGCGTGATGGACGAAACATGTGCCGACTGCGAAGCGACGTTGGACCACTGCCACGGCACGCTGATCGTGCACCAGGAGAACGTCCGCGAGTGCACCGAGGACGGCTGCTTTGTCCTGGACTCCGCCCGGCATGATTTCGTCGTCGACTGCGTCGGCCTCACCGACTGCGACTGCACGCGGGCAGTCGTGGCGCACTACCGGCAGATCGCTTGAGCGCACCCCCTCAGAGGCGAACCGCGCCGTCTTCACTCAACGTCCATCCTGGATTGTGTGCGATCTCCCAGACGTAGCCGTCCGGATCGGCGAACGCGCCCGTCGTGCCGCCCCACTCGGCCTGCGCAGCGGCGCGGACGATCGTGGCGCCTGCCCGCTCGGCCTCCGCCAACACCTGCCCGACCTCGGCGGCTGAACGAACGTTGTGCGCGAGCTCGACGCCCGGGGCGCCATGGCCGCCGAGCGCCGTCCACAGCCCGAAGACCATGTCCCCGGCCTGGAAGAAGCACACTTCGCCGTCGGGCTGCTGGGCCCCTCCCCAGCCGAGCGCTTCGTAGAACGCCCGCGCGCGGTCAAGGTCGGTCACGCCGAAGGTCACCAGACTGATGCGTTGCTCCATGCCGGTCATCTTCGCAGGCTCAGCTGTACATGAGCGATCCCGGCGTGGTGAGCAGCTCACCGGTCTCCAGCCAAGTCTTCAGACCCGACAGGATCATCGGCCAGCCGCCGTACAGGTGTTCGTTCGCGCCCTCGCGCAGCTGGTCGTGGGTGACGGTGAGCCGGCATGAGTCGCCGACCGGCTCGATCTCCCACGTCACCCGGGAGGTGCCCTCGCTCTGCACCTCTTCGCTGTACATCAACACCATGGACTGCACCAGCCGGAGCGGCGGCTCGACTTCGAGGTTCACCCCTTCACCCAGAAGGTGG
>JALYVL010000391.1 GCA_030853285.1 Actinomycetota bacterium
CGTCTACTCCGTGGGACGGACGCTCACCGTGCTCTGCGTGCACGTCCCTCGGGTCGATGGCCGCTTGGTCACCACCCTGGCCGGTCCGGACACCGAACCACTGTTCGCCACCCACGAGTCGCTGCATCGCGCGCTGCTGCGGGCCACCCACCCCGACCCTGAATGCCGCTTCGCTTCGGCAACCGAGATGGCCGAGCAGTTGACCGGTGTGCTCCGCGAAGTGCTTGCGCAGCAGGACGGCACTGCCCGACCCGGGGCGTCCACCAACTTCAGTCCGCAACGGGCGAGCTTCGGGACCGATGAGTCGGTCGACTCGGCCATCCGACCCGATCCGTACCAGGTCGTGGGAGCTCTGCCGGTGCCATTGGTGGACCCGGCCGACCCTGGAGCAACCCTGCTGGCGACGGCAGCAGGCGCCGACATCAATACCCTGTTTCGCACCCTGCAGGAGGCACCGCGACACGGGGTGGAGATCCGGCTGCGTCTCGTCCGAGCGCACCTCGAGCGCGGTCACGCCGAGCCCGCCCGCACAGTGCTCGAGGAGTTGACCGCCGAGCTGCCCGGCGACTGGCGCACCGCGTGGTATCGCGGCGTCGCCGACCTGCTCCAACACAAGCCGGATCAGGCCTTCGCCGCCTTCGCTGAAGTACTGGCGGCACTGCCGGGCGAGCTGGCGCCCAAGCTGGCGATGGCCGCAGCCGCCGAGTGCGCGGGCGGGGTGGCGGACGTACAGGCGCTGCACTACTACAACGTGGTGTGGCGCACCGACGCCAGCGTCATCAGCGCCGCATTCGGGCTGGCCAGGCAGCGACTGCGCATCGGCGACCATGGCGGCGCGGTCGCCGCGCTGGACGAGGTGCCCAACAGCTCTCGGCAGCACACGGCAGCCCGGCTGGTCGCGATCCAGGCGATGGTGAGCGACCGCGCGGCCCAGCAGATCGACGAGGCGACCCTGCGCGACGCTGCACGTCGGTTGGACGCACTCGACATGAGCCCGGTGCAGAGGTACCAGACCAGAGCGTTGCTGCTGGGCACGGCGCTGCAGTGGCTCAGGGCCAGCAAGCCGACGACCACCACACCGCTGTTGGGTGGCCCGCTGACCGAGCGCGGGGTGCGTACCGGTCTGGAGCGCGCTTATCGGGCGCTGGCCCGCTTGTGCGACGAACCGTCCCGGCGCTACGAGTTGGTGGACACCGCGAACCAGCTGCGTCCGCGGACCATGGTGTAGTCGCGAACCCGGTGTCCGGGGCGCGGTCGGCTACCCACACAGATCCCGGTGTTCTACCGCGGTCCTGGGGACCGGCCGGCAAACTCGAGAGACTTATCCGGGTTCGCCTCGATGTGCTGGGCACTCAACCCTGTGATGCTGACGGTCATGAAACCTCACGCTCGAAGGTTTGGCCGAGCACCGAAAGATCCGGGAACACCATCGACCGGCGCTGGGAGTCGGTGGGCTCAGGCGGCGTTCGCGGTGGGGCTGGCGTACGCACTTCTCAGCATCACGTGGGCCCTGGGTAGCACTTGGGCATTGGACACCGTCGGTGGCACTCTGGAAGAGCAGGGGCGGGCGGGTAATGCGGCGCTCGTCATCATCCTGTGGATCAGCGTGCTGCTCAAGCTCGCCGCCGCCGCCCTCGGTTTAGCAGTGACGGTGCCACCTGATCCGCCACATAAACTCATCGCGATGGCCGCATGGGCCGCGGCAGCCGTGCTCATTGTCTACGGCAGCGTCCTCACCTTCGTCGGTTTGTTGGTGCAGGCGGACGTCATCCACGCCGGCGGCGACGCCGACCACCGGGCGCTGGCCTGGCACGCCTACCTCTGGGATCCCTGGTTTCTCGTCTGGGGCCTGCTGCTTGCTGTCGCACTGTGGCGAAACCGCGCCCAGCGGAAGCACGCCGGCACGGCGGCCACTCCGACCATGCTCGACGCCCGCGGCGGACCCGGCGAGCATGATCGAGCTGCGGCGCCCGGCGCCACCAATAGGCACCGCTAGACGAGTCGGCGGCGCAACCGGGCACCCGGGCAGATGTCGGTTTGCCGCCAACTGATGGACTCACGCAACTCCGCGTGCACCTCGTTCGGCAGGCCCATGATCAACACGTCTGTCCACCGAGGAGTATCACTTTGATATCTAGTAGGCAGCAGTCGGTGGCTCGGCGCCTGTTCGTCCGCTGCTGGCCGGCTGGCACTTCGCGCATCGAGCTAGCGAAACCCGAAGGTACCGCCTCCCATCGCGTGCTCCAACGCCGCCCGCCACGGGC
>JALYVL010000025.1 GCA_030853285.1 Actinomycetota bacterium
CTGGCCGCGACCTTCCGGGACGGCACGCCGCACTCCATCGAGGTGTTCGGCCAGAAGCTCGTCGTCTTCGCTGCACAGGACGGCACGATCAACGTGCTCGACGCCTACTGCAGGCACATGGGCGGTGACCTCTCGCAGGGCACCATCAAGGGCAACGAAGTAGCCTGCCCCTTCCACGATTGGCGCTGGGGCGGCGACGGCAAATGCAAGGCGGTGCCCTACGCCAAGCGGGTGCCGCTGCGCGCTCGCACCCAGGCCTGGATCACGATGGAGCAGAACCAGCAGTTGTTCGTGTGGAACGACCCCGAAGGAAACCCGCCCCCACCGGAGGTGGCCATCCCGCGCATCGAGGGCGTCTTCAGCGATGAGTGGACCGGCTGGACGTGGGAGACGCTCGTCATCGAAGGTTCGAACTGCCGCGAGATCGTGGACAACGTCGTGGACATGGCGCATTTCTTCTACATCCATTACGCCTTCCCGCTGTACTTCAAGAACATTTTCGAGGGCCACATCGCCTCGCAGTACATGAACAGCAAGGGCCGTCCCGACGTCGGCATGTCCTCCGAGTACGCCGGGATGGACACACGGCTGGAGTCCGAGGCCGCCTACTACGGCCCCTCCTACATGATCAATCCGCTGCACAACAGCTACGGCGGCTACGAGGTGGACAGCGTGCTCATCAACTGCCATTACCCGGTGAGCGCGAACAAGTTCGTGCTGCAGTACGGGGCGATCGTCCGCAAGCCCGCTGGCGTCACCGATGAGGTGGCCGACAAGATCGCCGCGAAGTTCGCCGAGGGCATCGGCGTCGGCTTCCTGCAGGACGTCGAGATCTGGAAGAACAAGACCAAGATCGACAACCCGCTGCTGACCGAGGAGGACGGCCCGGTCTATCAGCTCCGCCGCTGGTACGAGCAGTTCTACACCGACGTCGCCGACGTCACCGAGGAAATGACCCAGCGCTTCGAGTACGAGGTGGACACCACCCACGCGAACGTCAACTGGGAGGCGGAGGTGCAGGAGAACCTGCAGCGGACTCAACTCGAAACGACCAACCAGCAAGCATGAGCGGCGTGCCGAATACCTGGGCCAAGGTGCCGGATTTTGCCGACCAACACGACCTAGCTGCGCGGCTGCACGCGGAGACCGCGGCGGACAAGAAGCTATACACCACCGCAGGGCTACGTCCGCTGCAGTGCGGAACCTGCGGGACCAAGGTGCTGGTGAGGAAGAACAGCGTGCAGCACACCAGCATCCAGTGGACCAGCGACCCCGTGGCCAGTTGTCCCGAGCTGCGGGCGGGAGAGGCGGCGGGCAGGGCTTCCGCTCAGCAGGACACATGCCCCAGACTGCGGGCCAGCATCACTTACGCTGTGGCCGAGGGCCTGCTGGAGGTGGGCGGCCCAGCTGTGGAGGATGACAGTGACTGAAGACGTGAGTGCCGAGCCCATTCCGGTCGGCGCCCACTCGCACCTGCTGCGGGTGCTCGAGGTCATCGAGGAGACGCACGACGCCCGTTCCGTGGTGTTCGAGATCCCCGCCGAGCAGGCGGAGCGGTTTTCCTACGCACCGGGCCAGTTCCTCACCCTGCGCATACCGAGTGATCGGACCGGGTCCGTCGCGCGGTGCTACTCGCTGGCCAGCTCGCCGCACACCGATGGGATCCTCAAGGTGACCGCCAAGCGGACTGCTGACGGATACGGGTCGAACTGGTTGTGTGACAACGTATTCGCCGGAATGACGATCGAAGTGCTACCCCCTGCGGGGCTGTTCGTGCCCGCCTCGCTGGACGATGACCTCCTGCTCTTTGCCGCGGGCAGCGGGGTTACCCCGGTGATGGCCATTCTGAAATCGGCGCTGGCCAAGGGCGACGGCCAGGTGGTGCTCATCTACGCCAACCGCGACGAGCGATCGGTGATCTTCGCCGCCGAGCTGCGCGAGCTGGCAGCGGAACACCCACGTCGGCTTCGGGTCATCCACTGGCTGGAAAGCGTGCAGGGGCTGCCAAATCGCGCCCAGCTCGAAGAACTCGCTCGTCCGTTTGCCTGCTACCAGGCCTTCATCTGCGGGCCGGGACCGTTCATGGACGTGAGCACCCACGCATTGCGCGAGCTGGGAATGGACCGCCACCAGATCCACATCGAGCTATTCCAGTCAATTGTCGGCGACCCCTTCGACTCCACGCCCACGGTGATCGCCGAAGAGGACGCGGGCACGGCGGCTACCGTCGAGGTTGACCTGGACGGCACGGTGCACAACCTGGATTGGCCCGCAGACACGTTGCTGCTGGATCTGCTGCTGGACAAGGGAATCGATGCGCCGTTCTCCTGCCGCCAGGGAGCATGCAGCGCGTGCGCCTGCATCTTGAAAGAGGGCAAGGTCAAGATGCTGGTCAACGACATCCTCGACGAGCAGGATCTCGAGGAGGGCTACATCCTCGCCTGCCAGTCGCTGCCCACGACGGACACCGTGAAGGTCACCTACTCCGAGTAGGCCCAGACTGCCGTCCAGGGGCCGACGCGCTGCTGGGCTGCCAATAACTGAAACACGTTCCTACAGCTACTCGGCACACTCTTGCCTGCTACTGGCCCTATAATAGCGCCCTGAAGGTGCAGCTCTATAACCTGTTGCAGTCAATTCAAGGGGGACATTCCATGGGCGCGAGCGAGACGGACTCCTACGACGTCGTCGTCGTCGGAAGCGGAGCGGCCGGGATGACCGCCGCACTTGCCGCAGCCCACAACGGACTCTCCGTCGTCCTGGTGGAAAAGGCCGCCCGCTTCGGCGGTTCCACCGCACGCTCCGGTGGCGGCGTGTGGATCCCCAACAACGAGGCGCTGCGGGCCTCCGGCGTCACCGACGACACCCCCGAGGCGGCGCGCGAGTACCTGCTCAGCATCGTCGGAGACGACGTCCGGGAGGAGCGTATCGACGCCTACCTCGACAACGGTCCCGCCATGCTCTCTTTCGTGCTCGCGAACAGCCCGCTGAAGCTCACCTGGGTGCCGAACTACTCCGACTACTACCCCGAGGCCCCCGGCGGCAGGCTCGCAGGCCGCTCGGTGGAACCGAAGCCGTTCGACGCCAAGCTGCTCGGCGACGACATGGACAAGCTCGAGCCCGACGTGGCCAAGGCGCCCCTCGGCGTGGTCGTCACCCAGGCCGACTTCAAGTGGCTGAACCTGATGATCCGCAACGTCCGCGGACCGCTGCGCGTGCTGCAGGTGGGCCTGCGCTGGATGCTCGGGCGCATCACCGGCAAGGTGCTGGTGGGGCGCGGACAGGCCTTGGCCGCCGGCCTGCGGGTCGGCCTGCAGCGGGCCAACGTGCCGCTGCTGCTGGAGACCCCCTTGCAGAACCTCCTCAGCACCGACGGCCGGGTGAGCGGGGTCGAGGTACTCCGCGACGGTGAGCCCGTCGTGCTGCACGCCAAGCACGGCGTGATCGTGACCTCGGGCGGGTTCGACCACAACGGCGAGATGCGCAAGCAGTATCAGCGCGCACCCATCGGCACCGAGTGGACAGTAGGCGCCAAGGCGAACACCGGTGACGGCATCCGTGCGGGCCAAGATCTCGGCGCCGCACTCGAGTTCATGGACGATGCCTGGTGGGGTCCGTCGATCCCGCTGACCGGTGGGCCGTGGTTCTGCCTGGCCGAGCGCACGCTGCCCGGCGGCATCATGGTCAACACCCGCGGTCAGCGCTTCTTCAACGAGGCGGCCCCCTACGTCGAGGCCGTGCACCGGATGTACGGCGGCCCGCACGGTCAGGGTGAGGGTCCCGGTGAGAACGTCCCCGCGTGGATGATCATCGACACTCGTTACCGCAATCGCTACATGTTCGCGGGCCTCAACCCCCGGGCGCCGTTCCCCGGTCGCTGGCTCAAGGCCGGGATTGTCGTGAAAGCGTCCACTATGGACCAGCTCGCGGAGCGGATCGACGTGCCCGCCGCCGCACTGGCCGCGACGATCGCCCGCTTCAACGGCTTCGCCCGCGCGGGCAAGGACGAGGACTTCGGTCGCGGCGACAGCGGATACGACCACTACTACGGCGATCCCCGCAACAAGCCCAACCCGAGCCTTGGCGCGCTGGAGGTCGGGCCGTTCTACGCGATCAAAATCGTCCCCGGCGACCTGGGCACCAAGGGGGGTATGCGCACCGACGTCAAGGGCAGGGTGTTGCGCGAGGACAATTCGGTGATCGATGGCCTCTACGCCGCGGGCAACGCCAGCAGTCCGGTGATGGGTCACACCTACGCCGGCCCGGGCGCCACCATCGGGCCTGCGATGACCTTCGGCTACCTCGCCGCCCTGGACATCGCCGAGCACGCCCGCAGCCGAACTGAGGAGCCCACCAGTGCCCATTGATCCCAGCGTCGCCATCGGGGCAGAGCTCTCCGCAACCTCGTCTCCTGGACCGCGTCCGACGTGCAGCTCTACCTGCTCGGATCAGGGGCCGGCGCCAACAAGCCTGGATCCACGGGAGCTGGCCTACGTCCTGGAGGACCGGCTGCAGGCACTACCCACCTTCGCCACTGTCGCGGCCAGTGACCGCGCATCGGCCGATCCCGGTTGCCGGTAGCGGGACCACCCGCATCCGGAGCTGGCGGGACGGTGACCGACTGCTGGTGACGGCGAGCGGTCGAACGCGATAATGCGCCGGCACCGCTAGCCTTCGCGTCACGACATTCGATCGCGGCCTAGCCCAGGAACCCTCATCCCACTGGACGGCCACAGAACCCAAAGAGGCACCGTTGAACACCGATAGCCTTCCCACCGAGCTGATCACACTGGCCGAGGCGACACCCGGTTTCATGCCGATCGACGAGGGCACCGCGCTGCACCAGGCGGCGTTGCGCTACCTCGGCCCCGGCGTCGGCGTGGAGATCGGCACGTACTGCGGTCGGTCCACTGTGTACCTCGGCGCGGCGGCGAAAGCGGCCGGCGGCACCGTCGTGACCATCGACCACCACCACGGGTCCGAGGAGCACCAGCCCGGCTGGGAGTACCACGACGCCAGCTTTGTCGACCCACACACCGGACGGCTGGACACCTCAGCGCGGCTGCGGCACACCTTGGCCGATGCGCATCTGGAGTCCCACGTCGTGGCGGTGCTCGGCGACTCGACCCAGGTGGCCGCGTTCTGGCGGACGCCACTGTCGTTCGTGTTCATCGACGGTGGGCACAGCAGCGCCGCGGCGCAGGCCGACTTCGCCGGCTGGGCGCCGTGGGTGTCCGTCGGTGGGGCGCTGTTCATCCACGACGTGTTCCCCGATCCCGCCGATGGTGGGCGGCCGCCCTACGAGATCTACCAGCGGGCGCTGGCCACGGGCGAGTTCACCGAGGTCGGTGCGCATGGCTCGCTGCGGGTGCTGGAGCGCGTGGCGGGTCAGACCGGCGAGCCGCTGACGTAACAGTGCTCCCCGCAGCGCTCTAACCCCAGCTGCGCCGCCGGTAGAGCCGCGTAGCGGAAGATCCCGCTGCCGGCTGTGGTGCAGGACAGCGCGTCGGCGGCCAGGACGACCGCGGCCGAGGTCCAGGAGCTCTTCTCGGCCGGCCAGCGCTTTCCGTCGGTGTACACCAGGCCGGTCCAGTAGGAACCGTCCGCGTCGCGCAGGTGCTGCATGTCGGCGAACAATGCCTGCGCTTGCTCGTACATGCCCACGGTGTCCAGCGCCAGCACCAGCTCGCAGGTCTCAGCGCCGGTCACCCACGGACGGTCATCGACGCACCGGGCGCCCACGCCCGGCACCACGAAGTCGTCCCAGCGCGCGCGAATTCGGTCCTCGGCCGCAGCGCCGCGCAGCGCTCCCCCGAGCACCGGGTAGTACCAGTCCATGGAGAACTCCGGTTTGGGGGCGAACGCCTCCGGGTGCCTGCGCAGGGCGTGGCCCAGCTGGTAGAGGGCCACGTCCCAGTCGGGTTGGTGATCGCCCATCAGCTCGGCCAGCATCAGCGCACAGCGCAAACTGTGATGGATGCTGGAGTTGCCGGTCAGCAGGGCCTCGCGCACCGGTCCTCCCGGTCCGCGGCCCCAGGCGAACTCCCCGCCCGCGCCTTGCATGGTGAGCACGAAGTCGATCGCCTTGCAGATCGTCGGCCACAGTTCGACGACGAAGGCCCGGTCGTCACAGAGCAGGTAGTGATGCCACAACCCCACCGCAAGGTAGGCGCAGAAGTTGCTGTCGGAGTTGGCATCCTCGACGACGCCCTCGCGCAGCTTGATCGGCCACGAGCCGTCAGCCCGTTGGATTCGACGCAACCACCGGAAGGCCCGTTCGGACTCGTCCTTCAGACCACACGCGGTGAGGGCCATCGCCGACTCGATGTGATCCCACGGGTCGGTGTGGCCGCCGGGAAACCAAGGGATCGCACCTGATGGTTCCTGCATGTCCGCGATGGCCCTGGCCGTCTGCAGTGACTGCTCGGCCGTGAGGACGCCGGGTACCGCAGGCAAGCTACCGCGCAGCAACGGGAACCTTGGGCTTGTTCAGGTAGAACACGACGCTCTTGCCCAATACGGGGTTCAACAACTTTTCCGCCGTCCTGGTCAGCCACGGTCCCTTCATGAGATCCCACACGAGCAGCTGGTGGTACGCCTTGGTCAGCGGGTGGTCCTCGTTGTCGACGCCGACCGCACACTTGAGCCACCAGTAAGGTGCGTGCAGCGCGTGCGCGTGGTCCCGACCGGCGACCGTCAACCCCGCACCGGCGAGCTTGCGGGCGAGCTCGTCGGCCCGGTAAATGCGGATGTGTCCGCCCTCGTTTGCGTGGTAGGCGTCCGAGAGCGCCCAACAGATCTTCTCCGGGAAGGATCGTGGCACCGTCACCGCGGCCACCCCGCCGGGCTTGAGGACGCGGGCCAGCTCGGCGATGGCCTGGGTGTCCTCGGGCACGTGCTCCAGCACCTCGGAGATGAGCACGACGTCGAAGCTGTCGTCGGCGTACGGCAGGTGCAGGGCGTCGCCGACCTCCGTGCGGGCCCTGGCGCCTGCGGGCACCTGATCTTCCAGTTCCATCGCGGCGAACATCGTCGCGACCTCGGCCATGTCGACGGCGCTCTGGTCGAAGGCAATGACGTCGGCCCCGCGGCGGTACAGCTCGAACGAATGCCGACCCGCACCGGCCCCAATATCGATCGCTGTGGCACCCGGCGTGACACCCAGACGGTCGAAGTCGACGGTCAGCATGCGATGTGATCCTTCCTTGCGATGGCGGCCGAATAACACTCGGCCGTGCGGGCAGCGACCGCGGACCAGCTGAAGCGCTGGAGCACGCGTGCCCGCCCGGCAGCGCCCATCAGCGCCCGCCGCTTCGGATCGTCGAACAGCGTAGCCAATGCGGCAGCCAGTGCCTCTGCGTCACCCGGTGCCACCAGCAGCGCGGCCTCCCCGTCCGCACCGACGACCTCCGGGATCGCCCCCGCTCGGCTGGCGACCAGCGGAGTCCCGCAGGCCATGGCTTCGACGGCAGGCAAGGAGAAGCCCTCGTACAGCGAGGGCACCGCCGCCACCTCCGCCGAGGCCAGCAGTGCAGCCAGCTCGCCGTCATCGACGCCGGATACCGTGCGCACCACGTCGCCGATCGCGAGCTGGTCGATCAATCGCTCGGACACGCCGCCTGGGGCGAGCTTGGTGACCAGCACCAGCTCGAGCTCGCGTTCGGTGCGCAGCTTGGCCACCGCTTCGAGCAGGTTGGACACTCCCTTGAGCGGCATGTCCGCGCTTGCAATGCACACGATGCGCCCAGGCGCCCGCGGTGCTGAAGTGGGACGGAACACTTCGGTGTCCACCCCCAGCGGGATGGTCTGCAAGCGACCGTCGGGAACGTCAAAGGCGTCGCGGATGTCGTCCTCGGACGACTTCGACACGGTCAGCAGCGTGGTGATCCGCCGAGCGACCTGGGTCTGCATCCGGAGGAAGCCGTACCAGCGCCGCAGGGTGAGTCGCCGCCGACCGCGCGCGGAGGCCAGGTCGAGGTCTCGATCTCTGGTGATCGGGTGATGGATGGTGGCCACCAGCGGCAGGCCGGCCTTCTCGATGGCCAGCAGCCCGTAGCCGAGGCACTGGTTGTCGTGCACCACGTCGAACTCTGCGAGCCTCCTGCGCAGCAGCCGGGCCGCGCGCAAGCTGAAGGTCAGCGGTTCCGGGAACCCGGCAGTCCACATGGTGGCGACCTCGAGCACGTCGATGACGTCCCGAAACTCGCGGAGCCGCGGAGTCCGGAAGGGATCCGGTTCGCGGTAGAGATCCAGGCTCGGCACCTTGGTCAGCGTGACGCCGGGGTCGAGCTCCGGATAGGGCTGGCCGGAGAACACCTCCACCTGGTGGCCGAGTGCGTGCAGCTCGCGGGTGAGGTGGCGGACGTAGACGCCTTGACCTCCACAGTGCGGTTTGCTGCGGTAGGACAGCAGGGCTATCCGCACGCGAGCACCACCGCCGAGGTCGGCACACCCGTGCCCGCGGTGACCAGCACCGGTGCGTCCCCGGGTACCTGGTTCACCGACGTCCCGCGGATCTGACGTACGCCCTCGGCGATTCCGTTCATGCCGTGAATATATGCCTCGCCCAGTTGACCCCCGTGCGTGTTCAGCGGCAACCGCCCGCCGAGCTCGATCGCCCCGTCCGCGATGAACTCCTTGGCCTCCCCCCGCGCACAGAAACCCAGCTCCTCCAGCTGCATCAGCGCGTAGGGCGTGAAGTGGTCGTAGAGCACCGCCATCTTCATCTCGTCCGGCCGCATCCCGGACTGCGCCCACAGCTGCTTGCCGACCAGACCCATCTCCGGCAGGCCGAGGCTGTCCCGGTAGTAGCTGGCCATCGTGAACTGATCCTGCCCGCTGCCCTGGGCGGCCGCCGCGATGATCGCCGGAGGCTGACGCAGGGCTCTGGCCCGCTCGACTGACGTGAT
>JALYVL010000392.1 GCA_030853285.1 Actinomycetota bacterium
GGTGTTCTCCGCGGCCCGAGGCGGCGGCGCCACGCTCGACGACGAGCCGTTGCACTGCAACTCGGTGGACCGAGCAAGCATGGCGTTGGTGGCCACGGGCTTCGGCTACCGGCCTGAGCGCCGCCGTATTCAGGGAAAGATGCTTGCGGCACTGCTGCCTGCGGTCCGCGACGTGCGCCGGGTGGGATCGGCCTCGCTGGACCTGTGCGCGGTGGCCGCGGGATGGGTGGACGCCTACTACGAGCACGGGCTGAGCCCGTGGGATTGGGCGGCAGGCTCGCTGATCGCCGCCGAGGCAGGCGCCGAGGTGCACCTGCCAGCGGCGCAGGCGGGCGGGAGCGACGGGGAGCTGGTGTTCGCCGCGGCCCCCGGAGTGGCCGCGGAGCTACGGGGACTGATCGAGGCCGCGTGGGCAGGTCCGATGCCTTCTTGAGCAAGGCTCTAGCAGGGGACGTTGCGGGCGGCGCTGAGGGTCGCGGCGTCGGGTGCGGGGGCTTGGGGGTCGGCGGCGTGCTTGGTCAGCGCCGTCAGCACGGAGCTCACCTGGGTGTCGCTGTTGATGGCGGTGAACGCGGTGCCCAGCGCGATGTCCACGATCCCGTCCTTGCGTCCGTCCTGCACCAACTCGGCGCACGGCACCAGCAGCGAGACGGTCCGCGCGGTGGCCGTACCAGCTTGTCCGAAGCGGATCTGACCGTGGCATTGCAGGTTCTGGCCGGTGTACACGGGGTCGTTGCCCGACGCCATGTCTGGTGCCGGCCCGAAACCGAGTTGGGCGAACTGAGCCGCGACCAAGGCGGCTTGGCCGCGCTGACCGTTGGCGTTGAGCACGCGGACCTGGGTTGCTTTGGGCGCGGCGGGCGCGGTGCTGGTGAGCGCGTCCGGGTTGGTCTTGGTACCCACCGGGGCTGGCGGAGCGCCAACCTCGATGGTGGGGCTGCCGGTCGCAGTGGTCGGTGGGGGACAGGTCGTGGTGTTCGCCACCGAGTCGCCTTTGGTCAGCACCTGAACCCACACCACCACGACGACGACGAACAACACGGTGAGCAGGGCGATCGCGGGTACCGGACGACGACGTCGGTATCCCTCGGCCGTGCCATCGCCCGATCTCGTCGCTACCACCGCGTGTCCAGACCTTTCGTTCGGCCGCTTCGCCGCCGTCACCGCGTCGCTGCTATCGGGAGCCGCCCGTCGTGCCGCGGCCCGGCGACAACACTAGGTGCCCGGCCTCGCGGCAGGTGAACACGGCGCGGCGTGTCTAGCCCACCCCGTGGTCGAGCACATGGTGCCCGAGCGTGACCAGGGGCTCGAGGGCAGTGAGCACGCCTGCGGCAGTGCGCGCGTCCGCCGCGCCGGCGTTGGCCCGTGCCGCCACCCCGGCGAGCACCACCGCGAGCTTGAAGGCACCGAAGCCGACGTAGAACTGCAGCGCCTGCTCGAGCTCGGCCGGGTCGCGGTCGCAGCGCACCGCGTAGCGCTCGAGCAGCTGCATGCGCGTACAGAACCCGGGCAGCCGAGTCACACTCGGCAACACCTGAGCGGCGCGCCACAACGGCTGCTCGTGCTCCTGGTGCCAGTAGATGAACATCAGCCCGACGTCGGCCAGCGGATCGCCGAGCGTGGACATCTCCCAGTCCAGGACGGCGCTCACCTCCGCGGGCCGATCGACGTTGAAGATCAGGTTCTCCAAGCGGTAGTCGCCGTGCACGATGGCGACGGCGCTCGACTCGGGAACGGCGTCGGTCAGGCGCTCAGCGAGCCTGGTCAGCTCGGGGCGGGAGCCGCTGGTACCCGAGGCGGCGGCGAGCCCGTCGCGCCACGTCTCCCACTGGGTACTCCAGCGTCGCACCTGCCGAGCCATGAAACCCTGCGGGCGCCCGAATTCGGCGAGCCCCACCGACACCGGGTCGACATTGTGCAGGTCGGCAAGCACGTCGACCATCGCCGCGCCCGCGCTGCGGCGCACCGCCGGATTGCTCGCCCACACCTTGCCTGCGTCGCCGGCGGGCACGGTCCCCTCAACCAGTTCCATCACGTAGAAGGGGGCACCCAGCAGCTCGCTGTCGCTCTGCCCACCGAGCACCGCGGGCACGGGGACGGCGGTTGGGGCGAGGGCACTGAGTACGGTGCGTTCACGGCCCATGTCGTGCGCGGTGGCGGCCACCCCGCCCAGCGGTGGCCTACGGAGCACGACCGACCCGGCAGCGCTGCGCACCTGGAAGGTCAGATTGGAGCGCCCGTCCCCGATG
>JALYVL010000393.1 GCA_030853285.1 Actinomycetota bacterium
CCTGCCAGCAACCCGACGCTTCCGCAATCCGCTGTACCTGCGGGTGCCCGAGGTACCCGGCGCCGAGCACCTCGACCCGGGTGATATCGCCGACGGAGCGGCCATCAACGCCGGGGACACCGTGGACCGGGACGCCGCGTGGATCCAACACCGCCGCGTGCTCCATCAGGTGTTCGACGCCGGGGCGCCGCGCGCGTTCGCGACGTGGCGCACGGAACAAGGCGCGCCACTACAGGAGTGGGCCACCTGGTGCGTGCTGGCGGAGGAACACGGCGACGACTTCCACGACTGGCCGAGCGAGCTGCAGGACCCCGCCGAGGTCACTGCCGACGAGCACGAGGTCGCCTTCCACGCCTGGCTGCAGTGGGCGCTGGAGCTGCAGCTGACCGAGGCGTGCGCGGGAATCACCGTCCTCCAAGACCTTCCGGTCGGCGTTTCCGGTGGCGGCGCGGACGTGTGGGTGTGCCAGGGGGTGATGGCCAACGGCGTCACCGTCGGGGCGCCCCCGGATGCCTTCAACGGGCTCGGGCAGGACTGGGGATCTCCGCCGTACGTGCCGTGGCGCCTGCGGCTGGCCGGCTACGAGCCGTTCATTCAGTCGGTGCGCGCCACGCTCGCCGGCGGCGGCGGGCTGCGCGTAGATCACGTGATGGGGCTGTTCCGGCTGTGGTGGGTTCCTCCGGGCGGTGATCCCACCGACGGCGCCTACGTGCGTTACCCGTGGCGGGACATGTTGGCCATCGTCGCGCTGGAGAGCCACCGAGCGCAGGCGTTGGTGGTCGGCGAGGACCTCGGCGTGGTGGAGGACGGCGTCCGCGAGGCGATGGCGGAGTTCGGGCTGTTGTCCTATCGGCTGCTGTGGTTCGAGGACGACGCACCCGCGCAGTGGCAGGCAGATGCGATGGCTGCCGTCACCACGCACGACCTCCCCACGGTGCCCGGGCTCGTCGACGGGTCCGACGTGGCTGAACAGCGGGGGCTGCGCCTGGGCAGCGACGACGAGTTGAACGCCAACCGCAGCGAGATGTTGAGCAAGGTCGGGGACAGCGCGTACCCCGATGAGGCGGTACTCGCTGCCTACGGCCAGTTGACCCAAGCGCCCTCGGCGTTGCTGTGCGCCACCTTGGACGACGCGGTGCTCGCGAGGCGTCGTCCAAACGTGCCGGGCACCACCGAGCGGGACAACTGGTGTATCCCGCTGCCCGTGCTGGTGGACGACTTACCGTTCTTCCCGCCGGCGCGCGCCCTCGCGAAGCTGCTCGACGGGGCAGTACATCCGTGAAGACCGTCGTCGTGATCACCACCGGCGGCACGATCGCCAGCCGCACCGACGCGTCGGGCGCGAAGGTCGCCGGTGTCGCCGGTGCAGAGCTGTTCACCGCGGTCACCGAGGATGTGACCGTGCAGGTGCGGGGTGTGCTCGCACTCAACAGCGCAGCGATGACATTGTCCGATATGGACAGTGTGCGGCGAACGGTGGCCGATGCGCTGGCCCAGGGCGCGGACGGCGTCGTGGTCACGCAGGGCACGGACACGATGGAGGAGACCGCGTTCCTGCTGGACTTGGTGCACGACGATCCGCGGCCGGTGGTGCTCACCGGCGCGCAGCGCAGCGCAGACGATCCGTGCAGCGACGGCCCGGCCAACCTGCGCGACGCCGTGCTCATCGCCGCCTCTCCTACCGCTCGGGAGCTGGGGGTGCTGGTGGTATTCGACGGCGCGGTGCACGCCGCACGGGGTACCCGGAAGGTGCACACCCTGGCGTCCTCGCCCTTCGCCGACCCCGATCTCGGACCAGTGGGACACGTCGTGCTCGGGGAGCTGGTGGTGCACCGGGCGCCGGTGCGGCCTCCTGCGCTGCCCGGAGCGGGTGAGCTCGGTTCGGTGCGCGTGGACATCGTTGCGTTGTACCCGGGGGCGGACGGTACGGCGCTCGATGCGCATGTCGCCGCGGGGGCTCGCGGGTTGGTGCTCGAGGCGCCGGGCCTGGGCAATTCCCACCCACTCGTGGTGGAAGCCGTGCGGCGACACGTCGCGGCGGGCGTGGTGGTACTGCTGTCCACCCGGGTGCACGGCGGCCCGGTGCGCGCGGTCTACGGCGGTGGCGGCGGCGGCCGCGATCTGGCGGCAGCGGGTGCGGTGCTCACCGGCTACCTGCGGCCCAGCCAGGCGCGGATGCAGCTCGCCATGCTGTTGGCCAAGGGCGCGGGGGTCGACGAGGTCCGGGCAGCCTTCAGTCGAA
>JALYVL010000394.1 GCA_030853285.1 Actinomycetota bacterium
CCACGGTGCTGCGTCGTGTCCCACACCGGAAAGGTGGTGCGCGGCAAAGGTGTCTTCACCGTAGAGCCCGCCGGTGCGGGGGCATCGATCTTCCGGTGGCGCGAGGAGCTGGTGCTGCCGCTGGGTCCCCTGGGGGCAGTCGGCTGGCCCGTGGCGCGGCCGGCGTTTGTTGCCGGGGTGCGGTACTCCCTGCGTCGTTTCGCTGCGGTGTGTGCGGACCGTGCGCGTGGCTGAGGCGGCAGGTGTGGTCACCGGGCAGGACGGTCGCGCGCGGTGTCCCTGGGGTGGTGCTCCGGACATCTACCGGCGCTACCACGATGAGGAGTGGAGCCGGCCGGTGCACGGACGCGACCCGTTGTACGAACGCCTGTGCCTGGAGGCATTTCAAGCCGGATTGTCCTGGATCACGGTGCTGCGCAAGCGCGACGACTTCCGTGCCGCCTTCGCCGGGTTCGATGCCGAGCGCGTCGCTGCCTTCGACGACGCCGATGTGGACCGCCTGATGTCCGACGTCGGCATCGTCCGTAACCGGGCGAAGATCGAGGCGTCGATCAGCAACGCGCGGGTGGTCCTCGGGCTGGCCGACTTGGACGAGCTGTTGTGGTCGTTCGCGCCAGCCCCCCGACGGGACCGCCCGCGCACCGTCGCGGACGTTCCCGCCGTCACCGCGGAGTCCGCCGCGATGGCCAAGGCGCTGAAGAAGTTGGGCCTGCGCTTCGTGGGCGCGACCACCGCGTATGCGTTGATGCAGGCCACGGGGATGGTGGACGACCACCTTTCCGGTTGTTGGCGCGTGCCGTGAGGTCGCCGTGGGATGTCGCTGCGACGCCTCAGTTACCCACCAGCCGCAGCCATAGGGGACAATGGACCGAGACGAATAGCGGCGGCCGGTTACGGCAGGCCAGCACACGATGTGGAGGGCACACGATGGCGGCCATGAAGCCCAGGACCGGAGACGGACCCCTCGAGGCGACCAAAGAGGGACGCGGCATCGTCATGCGCGTCCCACTCGAGGGAGGCGGCCGTCTGGTCGTCGAGCTGACGCCGGACGAGGCGTCCGCACTCGGGGACGAGCTCAAAAACGTGACCAGCTAGTTCCCATCGGTCCGCGTGACTCCGCGTCCACCCAGGGCCCCGTAGATCGGCAACGATCGCGGGGTCCTGCGTTGTCCGGTGACAACCGTCAGAGGAAAGGGAGCGCCGTGCTCCATCCGAGTGTGCCCACCGCGGTAGTGGACGTCGAGCTGGTCGGGGCCGCGGAGGATGGCGTGCCGCACGTCGTCACCTGCACAGCCGCCGAGAACGCCCGGTTGGTCCTCGGCGAAGGCAGCGAGCAGATCGCCGAGAGCGCCCCGGAGCTGACCGTACGTGGCGCCACCGCCGACGTCGGCGCGGTATCAGTGGTCGGTGGGCGTGGCACCCATCCGGGACACAACTGGCTGCTTGGGCTCGGCGACGGCAGCGAACGTGCCTGGCGCACAGCCGGGGCGGCGCTGGTGCGTGCGGCAAACCAACGGCTGCAGACGCTCAGCGCCGAAGGCGGAACCGATCTGCAGCTGTGGTTGCCCGCGCTTGTCGACCCCGGGCAGGTGGCGGCCCTCGTCAGTGGGCTGATTGTGGGATCGCACCACCTGCGGGTCTCCGCCGCGCAGCCGGAATTTCGGGTCAGCAGCGTGCTGCTCATCACCACGGCAACCTACGAGCTGCGCGATGCGGTGCGGGCTGGTCGTGCGCTCGGCCGGGCGACGGCGCTCGCCCGTGACCTCGCTGGCATGCCCTCGGACGTGAAGAGTCCGCAATGGCTTGCGGACACGGCCCAACGGTCGTGCGCCGCGGTCGCAGGTTTGCGGGCGACCGTGCGCGACGAGGACTGGTTGCGGGCGAAAGGGTTCGGCGGCGTGCTCGCGGTCGGCGGCGGCTCGGCTCGAGGACCGCGGCTACTGGAGCTCGCCTGGTCACCGGTCGAGGCCGAGACGCACCTCGTGCTCGTGGGCAAGGGCATCACCTTCGACACGGGTGGCATCTCCATCAAACCGGCGGAGAACATGCACCTCATGCGGACCGACATGTCCGGCGGCGCCGCCGTGATCGGGGCGGTGCGAGCCATTGCCGAGCTGGAACTGCCGATCAAGGTCACCGGGTTGGTGCCGTGCGCGGAGAACAGTGTGTCCGGGTCGGCCTACCGCCCCGGCGACGTGGTCACCCACTATGGCGGCACCACCACCGAGGTCAGC
>JALYVL010000395.1 GCA_030853285.1 Actinomycetota bacterium
CCTCCAGTGCGCTCCGCAGCTGTTGATCGGTGACGTCCTCACGCAGGCACTCGCGCACGGCGGCCATCGCGCGGACCAGCTCCGGCGACCACGCTGGGCTGTCGCCCGGTCGCTTGCCCAGCTCCGCGAGCCCCACGACCAGCTGTTCGGTGGCGAGCTGGGAGTCGAAGATCCGCAGCGACAGCTCGGGTCCGTCCACCGTCAGGTGCAGCGCGGCGTCGTGGGTGTCCAGCCACTCCTCGATCATCAAGGCGGTCCGCGCGAGTCGGTCGAGCCGGCGTTGGACGGTGGCCGCATCCGTGGGCAGCTGACCCTGGTTGACCTCGACCGCCGCCTCCAGTACTGAAGCGCACGCCCGGCGCAGTGCCCTGGTCAACCGGTGCAGCAGGACCCGCGGCCGGTCCGGCAGCACCACCGTACGCACCAGCAGCGCCACCGCTGTTCCGACGGCAATGCTGAGCAGCAGGCCCGGCAGCTGATGCAGCTGGGCGCGCAGGAACAACACGAAGAAGTAGGAGGTGAAGGCCACCATGCCCAGCGCAGTACCCCGGGCGCCGAAACGTCGTACCCAGGTGGCCACGAACAACACCACGATGAACCCGGCGTCGGCCACCAACCCGTAGCCGTTGAGCACCGTCGCCAAGGACGCCGAGGCGAAAGCCGGTAGCGGAACCAAGATGGTGGTGATGATCCGATCGTGGTTGGACTTGTCCCGCACCACCGAGGACGCGAAGGTGGCGACGACGGTGCCGAGCAGCGCCATCGGCAGCGACTGCCCGAGCAACGTGCTCAGCGGAAACAACACGGCCAGCGCGAGCACCAAGGTCAGCGTGGTCGCCGATGCACTGCGAAGCCGCACCATTCCGGGATCGGTGGCAGCAAAGGCGCGCGCCCACCGATGCCAGCCGGGTGCACGCAGTCGCAGCAGGAGTCTCAACTGAAGATGACCGTCTTGCTGCCGTGCACCAGCACCCGGTCCTCCAGGTGCCAGCGGAGCCCGCGGGACAGCACCAGGCGTTCGATGTCGCGGCCCTGGCGCACCATGTCGGCCACGTCGTCGGCGTGGCTCACCCGGATGACGTCCTGCTCCACGATGGGCCCGGCATCAAGCTCGGCGGTGACGTAGTGACAGGTGGCGCCGATCAGCTTCACCCCGCGGGCGAACGCCTGGTGGTAGGGCCGGGCGCCGACAAAGGACGGCAGGAAGCTGTGGTGGATGTTCAGCGCGCGGCCGGCCCACTGCTCGCACAGCTGCGGCGGCAGCACCTGCATGAACCTGGCCAACACGATGGCGTGCGGGTCGTAGGAGTCGACGAGCCCGCGCATCGCCTCGAAGGCGGCTGTGCGTTCGGTCGGCTCCGGCGGAAACGGGATGTGCGTGAAGCTCACCCCGTGAGCAGCGGCAACGGGGGCCAAGTCCGGGTGGTTGCCGATCACGGTACAGACCGTGGCCACCAGCTCGCCGCCGGTGATGCGCCCCAGCAGGTCGTGCAGGCAATGTGCCTCCTTGCTGACCAGCAGCACCACCCGCTTGGGCTCGGCCGAGTCGGTGAGGTTCCACTCCACCTCGGGCCCGAGCGCCGCGGCTACTGCGGCGAACCGGGTACGCAGTTCGACGAAGGATGACTCGATGGATGCTGCGCTGACCACCTGCCGGGTGAAAAACCAGCCGGAGTCGGCATCGGCGTGGTAGGCGGCTTCGGTGATCGACCCGCCCTGCTCGGCGAGGAAGGTGGAAATGCGCGCGACGATGCCTGTCCGGTCAGGGCAGCCGAGGGTGAGCACGTAGCGCCGGGTGGTCATGGCACCAGTCTCTCAAGCGGAGCGACGCTCGACCAGGGCACCGTCAGCACACAGTCCCGTGTCCTGCCTCGATCGTTGCGCACCGCAACACCATTCGCCTTCAGCAACGACAACGTCTGGCCCCACCTCACGCGCGGACCGAACGGAGCGTGCGGCGCGGTCGTTGCCCAGCAGCGGTTCACCGTGCTCAACAGCTCGTGCACCGCCTCGCCATCGACGTTGCGGTGGATCAGCGCCTTGGGCAGTCGCGCGGCGAGCTCCGATGGCGTACTGACGTCAAACGGGTCCCAGGCGAGGGTGAAGGTCTGCGGCCCGGCCGCGGACAAGCTCACCCAGGCGCAGCGTCGACCCAGCTCGTCGCAGGTTCCCTCGACGATGATGCCGTCAGGGGCAAGCGCAGCCTGCATCCGCGCCCAGGCCGGCGCGACGG
>JALYVL010000026.1 GCA_030853285.1 Actinomycetota bacterium
CGGCGTCGACAAGTGGGTGGGAACGCCACTGGGTCGGGCGATCGGTACCCGAATGCTGGCCTCGGGCCACTCAAGCGACAACTGCTCGACTACGTTTTCCGAACCGGCAACCTCGGTGAACCGCTCGTGGACAAGCGTAACCCGAGCATCGTTCACTGCACGATCTGCCAACCCGATGAACCGGTTGAACTCGGATCACGCTCCGTACTGGGCGCGTGCGGGTCAAGGGAGTCGGGTCCGGCAGTGTGGGGTTCGGCAATGTTGGGTTCGGCAATGTCGGGCTCGGTGGAGTCGTCCTTGACTTCTCGCTCCGTGGTGTCCCCCCCGTCCGGGGCTGACCCGTTCTCGATCAGCATCAGCAGTGCGGGCACATCCGCCAACGCCAGTGCAGCTAGCTGCGCCTCGGTCGCGCGCCGTTCGTGTGCACCACGATGTGCGGCCAAGACTGCGAGCGCGGCATGCTCGAGCGCGGAGCTGCGCCACCAGGAGTCATCGGTGGACAGCTCGACCAGTTGCCCGTTGCCGTCCGGCTCCACTTGAGCGGCGTGCGCCAGCGCGGCGGTCGCAACAGCGTCGGTCGTGGCGCCATCGTGCAGCAGCAGGACGTCCGCACCGGACCGCAGGCGAGCAAGCACCACGGTCTCCACCCGCACCGTCCCCGGCCCGGTGACACCATCCGTGCAGTCCACGAACTCCGCCCCGTGCTTGCGGGCTACCCGTCTCGCCCAAGCCGGCGTCATCGCCCGGCCCCAGCGACCCCGCAACGCCACCAGGAGCTCCGCCGCGACGATCAACACCACGAGCAGCGCAAGAGCGGCGTCCCGCAGGGGTTGTGGAGAAACCGGGCTTCCGGACGTCAGCGGATCAGACAGCGCTGCGAGACGCGCCAAGGCCGAGCCCCGTACCTGATTGATTTGATCCAAGGCCGCCTGATACTGGGCCTGCAGCGCCGCGCGCTTGGGATCGAGTACCGACAGCGACTGCAGCTGGTCGTTCAACGCGGACGCGTCGGCCTGCATCTGCGCCGACTGGGCAGCGATCGCCTCCCGCGCGCGAGCACGCCCGTCCGTATCCAGCGTCACCACGGCCTGCTTGGCGACCGCCGACGCCTGCTCGGCAGAGTCACCCAAAACTTGCACGGTCAGTAAGCCGGGCGTCTGTCCATCGGTCACAGTGATGCGGGACCGCGCGTCGGCATCGCTCCATGGCACCTTGGCCGCGGCCACGATGTCGCGCAAGACGCCTGCGTCGGTACCGAGGGCGACGTAGGGCGCAGTGAGCAGCGCCGCGGAGGTCGAGTCGGTGCTCGACTGAGTGGCAGTAGTGGAGGTCTGGGCACTGGCTGACACCGCCGCAGACCATCGAGCCGGGGCCGACCCGCGCACACCGAAGACGAGGCCCGCGATCACTATCGCCACCAATAGCGCGGGCAAGACAACGTGGCGCAGCTCTCGAAAATGGTGGCCAAGGTCGAGACTCGACGGCACACCGGGATCCGCCGACGACCCCAGTTCGCCACTACTCACCTGTGCCATTACCCAACTCCTCACCAGACGCCCGTACGCCCAGCTCCGAGTCTAGTGTCGGGCGGGCACCTGGTCGGAGCGTCGGTGAGGCTGGGTGCCGCGTCGCTACGCGGGTCACCGTGGCCATCGCCGTCTGGCGCGTGCCTCGATGCAACAGACTGTGGTCACCGTCCTCGGTGAGCACCAGCTCAGGTTGCATGCCCCTGCGCTGCAACCGGCGGAGTCCCTCCGTGCCCCGCTGGTCGATGAACCACGTGTGGTCGGCAGGCGGCATCACCGCGGTGACCTGCACGCCCCGACGCAGCAAAGCGGCGAGGGTCACCTCCGGCACTTGGGTCACCCCGCGCCCGCCCAGCCAACGCCACAGCACGTAGGGCAAGCGACGTCGCAACGTGTCCTTGATCCGCTGTCGCCGCGAAAGCCGCACGTTTTCGGCCTCGGTGCGGTCGAGGGTGAGCTGAGCCGCCGCGACCTTGCGATCCCGCGTCTGCAGCGCCCAAATGATCGGACTCAACATGACGATGGAACCGGCGCCGCGCCGCAGGGCGACATTCACGGCCAGCCATGCGCCTGCGCACAGCCCCACCACGGTCGTCTCCGCCGGCGCCGAACGCACCAGGTCCAGCACACTGGCGGCATCTACGACGGACTCCGCCGAGTACATGGGGGTCAGCTCATCCCACGCCACAGCACCGCTGTCACCGGTACCGCGACGATCGAAGCGGATCGTCTGAACCGACGCCTCTGCCAGTGTCCGCGCGAGCTCGACATGCATGCGGGCCGGGCCGACGCGGTGCTCCTTGGCGGGGCTGTACAGCACCAGCGAACTCCGGGAATGCAGCACACCGGTCTCGATCGCGAACAGCGCGTCGGGCCCGCTTCGACGCAGGGTCTCGAACACGGGCCGCCCGTCGGAGGTGCAGGCAACGCGTGCGCGCTCGCGTAAGACGGGCACGGCGACCGGCAGCCTGTCCGGCGGGAAGTTCGCGGAAAGCCAAGTGGTGATCTGCTGGATGCTGCGGCTCGGGATGCGGAAATGTGAGCTCGGTCGTTCGAGGAACTCCTCCTGCCGGTCCAAGCTGAGGTGGGTGGACCCGGCGTCGATCAGCTCGCACAGCACAGGGTCGGACTGCGCACCTGCGCGCACGGCGCACAGCAGCGGCTGCAGCGCGAGGGTGGACGCGAAGGCGCTCAGCCGCAGGGAACCGAGAGCCTTCGCGGTCTCGGCGGCGAGGACGCAGGCGGGAATCGAGACCGCGCCGTCCTGCTCACGGTCGGTGCCGACCGACATCCGGTAGAGCGCGGTCTGCTGCCGGAGGTAGGCGCGCCCGTTGACCACCGGATCCCACAGCGCGACCGAGCTGAGCGGCCCGCAACGGTCTGCGGCGGCGGCGGCCAGTAGCGCGCCCGCCCGAAGACCCGCCAGCGACACGCACTGCACACCCGTGGCTCTGGCCAGCTGCACGGCTGTGACGATGCTGCGAATCCACCGCTCGACGGCGTCGGGTGCCAACTGATCGCCGGTCGAGTCGCCGGTGCCCTCGTAGTCGAAGCGGACCGCGATCACCCCTGCCGCGCAGAGTTGCTGCGCGGCCAGGGCGACGCCTCGGTAGGAGTCGATGTGCTCCTGGCCGAGTGGCGGACACAGCACGACAGCCCCGCGGGCCTGACCGTCCTCGGGGATGTGCAGGAATCCGAGTAGTGACGCGTCTTCCGGACCGAACCAGTTGGCGTGCACGGTCATTGGCTGCTCACCACCGAGGCCTCCTGCACCGAGTTGAGTGCCCGCACCACGCCAACCGGACGTGCCGTACCCGCGCCGCTCGGCGCGCTCGGGCGCAGGGCGAGCGAACGCTGGGTTCCTGCTGGCAGATGAAACCACGAGTCCTCGGGGCAGTAGCCGTCGACGTCGATACAGACATATTGCGCCGTGTCCCTGGTGGCCACCACCAGTGTCCACCGACCATCGCCGGCATCGGTGACCGTCGCGGTCAGCCCTACATCCGGCTGCAGCGCGCGGCCGTGCCCGCCGAGCAGATGGACCGCGGCCGCGATATCCCTGCCTTCGACGTCCCGCAAGCGCAGGGTGAGCGCGTCGTAGGTCTGCGGACCGAACTTGTATGCGTGGTTGAGGTCGAGAAAGGCGCCCGCCAACTCATCAACGGACCAGTGCCGCGACGACCGCGCCGCCACCTCCACCGACACTTCGGCGAGCGCTGAGCGGGCACCTCCCAGCAGGTGCCCCGTCACCGCCAAGGTTCCAGTTAGCTCCTCCTGGTGTTCGTTGACCAGATCGACCCGCACTCCGTCGAGGCCCTCGTCGGCGACCAGCACCGCTACCGGCTGGCACAACCGACGCAGCACGTAGTACGGCGCCTTGGGTTCGCCGGCAGCGTCCAACAGCCCCCAACCCGCGCCGGGTTCGAGATCGCGCAGGCTCAGCACGAGCGCCCCAGCGCAGCGCGGGTCGCGACGCCAGTAGCTGAGCGCCGCGCCCATGGCTTCGCAGACCGCAGCGCGCCCCAGGTCGAGGTAGCGCTGCGGGTCGGCGCGGCGAACGGTGGCGGGCTCGACTCCAAACAGTGTGCGCACGTAGTGATCCCGCACGTCCTCGAAGTCCCAGGACGCGCCGTGGTCGCGGGGGACGGCCGCTTTCCACAGTGGATGGTGCCCGGCCACGGCGGCCGAGCCGAAGAACTCGTCGATCGCGTGTCGCTCGGGCGGGATGGCGAAGGCCAGGCACTCCGCGGCGAAGCGCACCCCGCTGGTGCGCAGATCGCTGAGCGGGCGCAGGTACGCGCCGACCCCGAAGTAGTGGGCGACCCCCGTACCCACGTGGGTGGGCAGCGCGCCGCCGGACGGGCTCGAGGTGACGTACGGCGTCCCCGGCACCATGCGCGCGACGATCGCGGGGATCAGCTGGTCGATCACGTCGATCCCCCGGCGCTCCGGCGGAAGCCCCAGTAGCGCCGGCTGCTGCTCGGTCTCGCTGCCGCCGCTGAACACGGCCAGCGCCGGGTTGCCCTGCAGAGCACTGCACAACTGCTCGATCTCAGCGCTCAACAGCGCAGTGAACTGCGGGTCGTCGGGGGGATCGAGGGTGCTGAGCATCGCGTCCTGCCACACCAACAAGCCGAGCTCAGCGCAGGCCGACCAGAACTCGCTGTCCTCGTAGAGCGTGGTGCCGGTGATCCGGATCATGGTGAATCCGGCCTCGCGCGCGTGGGTCAGGGTGGCCCGCACCTCACCGGGGGCGGGCACCAGCCCGAGAGGATCGACCGGGGACCAACACGCGCCCCGACAGAACACCTCGACGCCGTTGACCGACAGAGCGAAGCCGCTGCCGGACCGGTCCACCGCGACGTCCCGGAAGCCGACCGTTCCCCAGTCCAAGCGGTGTCCGCCGACCTCGACGGCCAGTGGGTACAGCGGCTGCTCACCGTGGGTGTGCGGCCACCACAGTGCGACGTCAGGGATGTCGATCTCCGCCTGCAGCACCAGTTCTCCACCGTCTGCATGAAGGTCCACAGTGGCGACGACGGAACCGACAGACACGCGCACCGGGCCCGCGGCAACACCATGCGTCCGCAGTCGCGCCGACAGCTGCAGGAACCCGGCAGAGCCACGCACGCTCGGGAGGACCGAGCGACTGACCACCTCGACGGGCTCCCGGGCACGCAGGCGGACGGCACGGTAGGGGCCGACGGGTGCTGCGGTGCCGGTGAACAGCGGCGCGCGTCCCAACAGGCTGGTCCGCCACCAGCGCAGTCCCTGCTCCTTGACCAGCGCGGTGCGCCAGCGGGCCCGCGGCCGTCGGCGCTGCGCCAGCAGTGGCCCCAACGCGGCGAACCGGAGCGCCACGGTGCACTCGGCAGGCAGCTCGCCCAGCGCAGCGGTGGTGGTCAGAAACATCGACTCCGAGCGGGCGACCAATACCCCGTTCACCCAGAGCTCGGCGACCGTGGCCAGCCCCTCGGCGGTGAGTAGCCATGGCCCGCTTCCGCTGACCCGCACCGTGGTGCGGAACCACCAGTCCTCGGCGTCGTAGTCCTGGGCCAGGGCGGTAGCTCTGCCCCGGGACGCCCGGACGGCAGCAGCGGCGGTGCCCGGCACCATGGCGGGATACCACTGCGAGCCAGCGGCATTCACCTCATCCGGCGTCGACGCGGCGCCGGCGGCCACGGCAGTACAGGTCCAATTGGCGTCGCGAAGGAGGTCCGTGCTCACCCGCTGTCCGCCAGCGTCTGCACCGCCGACCCCCAAGCGGCGGCCATGGCAGTCAATTCATCGTCGACGGAGACAATGCGCCCCCGCGCCGCCCGCGCCAGCCGGAACTGCACGCTTTTCGCCCCCTGCGCCACCGTCTGGAAGGACTCAGCCGCGGCCCCAGCACCGACGACGCCCCGACCGTCGAGGTACCGGCTGAGGTCGGCGCCCAGCTCGGCACTTGCCCCGCACTGGCGCAGCACGCCGAAAGACCAGCGATGAAAGGGTTCCAGCCCCCCGGTGCTGATCGACGGCAACGCCGCACACACGCCCTCGGCCAGCGCCGCGACCGGATTGCGGGCAGGCCGACGGGCGAGGTGCGCGCGCACCAGGTCCAGCTCCTCCGCGGCGTCCGGTGCGTGCAGCCGGTCCAGGCGCACCACCTCGACGTAGGGCAGCAGCACCTCCGGCGCGACCCCGGCCAGCTGGAACACGCCACGGAAGTCGTCCCCACCGAGCCGGTAGTAGCCGCTGTTGTGGAAGTACTCCATCGTCAGCGCCGCCGCGTCGATGGTGTTGGGGACGATGGTCGTCTTGGTGTGCTCGGTGCGGTAGCTGGTGCCCGCGGTGTCGGGCAACCAGAATGCATTCACCTCCACCGTCAGTAACCGGCCCTGCAGCAACTCCTGCACGGCGTGCTCCAGCACCGTCTGCCAGATGTTCAGCTCGTTGACGTCGATGCCGTACAGCAGACGGAGGTCCTCGGCCGCGAACTTGAGAAAACTCCATTGGTGGCCGTCGAAGTCCGTGCTCAACACCGCGGCCGTGGCCGGAATGGGGTTGTGCCCCAACGCGTGCAGCACCTCCACCCACAGGTCGACGTAGCAGTTGGTCTCCGACCAGACCCGGTCCGTCGCGTGCATCGGATGACACTGGTAGCTGTCCGGGTCGATCTCCAACAGCCTCACAGCCGCATCCGAACCCGCAGCTGTGCAGGCCACTGCCGCGGGTCCAGCCCGTGAGTACGCAGCATGCTCAGCGCGATCCGTTCCATCCCGAATCCGACGCAGGCGCTGTGGGCCACCGCGCCATCGGCGGTACGGATGTCGAAGTTGACGCCGAAGTGGTCGCGATGACAGTTGCAGGAGACGACTGCGGTGCCGTCGTCGAGGTCGCCGTAGAGGCGCACCACCAGCTCGGTCTTCAGGTTCTCCGCGCGTTGGTTGGCCGAGAGCATTCGCCCGGCCCGCCCGAAGAACGGGTCGTTGGCCACGACTGCCTCGGCCCTCAGACCCAGGTCGGCGAGTACTTGCAGCCCGCGCTCGACCCAGGCCTCCCGGTGCGCCACGGCCTGTACTGCGTCCCCGACCACGACGAACTCGTGCATGCGGAAGGCCTGCATGCGCGCGGGGTCGATCGCAGGCTCGTGCCGGAAGCAGTAACCGTAGATGTCCAGCATCCGGCCGTGCTCCGGCAGCGCGCCGGTCAACATGGCATAGGCCGGGTGGCAGGCGGCGGAAGTCAACATCGTGTCGGCGGGCGTCAGCCACCTGTCCCACTCCTGCCCGTCGGCCCGCGCGGCCAGCAGCGCGGCGTGCGCGCGGTTGTCCCCGATGAAGGTGTTGACGGCGCCGGTGAGGTGCGGGAAGGAGGCGATGTAGTCGGTGTGTTCGAAGGCCTGCCTCGGAAACACCGGCGGGAACCGGTACCGATCGGCGCCGTCGCCAGGCCCCGCCGCGCGGACCACGGTGTCGATGCCCTCGACTACGTCCTCGAACACCCCCGAGCGCCCGTACAGACCTGGCACGGCCGTGGGGAGCAGCAGTCCGGCATCGATCAGTTCCCGCTGAAACTGCTGGTGAGCGGTAGCCAGGGCCGCATCCGGCTGCATCAGTTCCCCCGGTGCACCAACACCAGCTGCGCGTTGTTGGTCAGAATGCGGTCGTTGTTGACCATCAACGCCGCACCATGGGCGTCGCGCAGCTGCCGGCCGAGGCGGTACTCGTTGTCCTCTCGATACGCGGAGATGCCACAGATGAGCATGGCCTTGCCGACGGCGTCAACGACGAGGCCCGAAGCGGTGACCTTGAGGTTGTTCATGGCCAAAGAAAACCCGATGCTCGTCAACACGTCCGAGCCCAGCGGCGCCGCGTCGAAACGTTGCGCCGCGCCGCCGACCAGGTCACTGAACTGCTGGATCAGCCCGGTGAGCTCCACGAGACGAACCGCGCCGGGCGGGACGATGCCGGGGCGGTGCCTAGCGGCGGACTGCACATATTTACGGGCCTTGGCGGTCGCGGCCATGGCAATGCCCAGCCAGACGTGGCCCCACAGCACGTGTGAGACGGGCAACATGGTCTGCGCCGAGATGTCGGCGTAGGGCACGCTCAGCACCATCTCTGCCGGTGCGTCGGCCCGGAGGAGAAAACCAGGGCTGCAGGTGCCGCGAAACCCGAGGGTGTCCCAGGTGCTGGTGGGTTCCAGGGTCAGGTCCTCGCTGCGACAGACGACGAGAACCTGGTCGTTGGCCGGGCTGTCGCCGGTGCGCCGGGCCGTGGCCAACACTGCGTCCGCGTATTCGCCGTAGGAGATCACCGGTGCGTTCTTCACCAGCACGATGCGATCACCGGCAGGCTCGACGAAGCAACTGCTGGAGCGCACGTCTCCACCGATGCCGATCTCCGTGGTCGCCGAGGCCAACAAACTCTGCTCGGCCACGATTGTGCGCAGCAGGTCCTGAATCGGTGCTGCGCTGCCGTGGCGGACCAGACACAGCACCTGGATCTGGTGCATGGCGAAGATCATCGCGGTCGAGGCACAGTGCTCGGCGAGTACCCGCACCACCTCGGCGACCTCGCTCAACGAGCAACCCGCACCACCGAGCGATTCCGGAACGGCGCAAGAGAGCAGACCCTCCTGCCGCAGCGCCGTGATCGACTCGTGCGGGAATCGGGCAGCGGCGTCCACGTCCTCGGCCCACCGCTCCACCACGCCCGCAGCGATGACGCGAGCGCGTTCGTCCACTGTGCTCACGGCGTGCTCCCGGTGTTCACC
>JALYVL010000027.1 GCA_030853285.1 Actinomycetota bacterium
GGCAGCGGGTGAGCGCGCCAGGGTCCACTTTGGAGGATGCTGCCGACGATGTGGTGGCGGTCGCCGATGCGTTGGGTATCGACGCCTTTGTTCCCGTGGGCTATTCGATGGGTTCACTGGTCGCCCAGCTGACGTGGCAACGTCATCACGAGCGGGTATCCGGCCTGGTGCTCTGTGCGACCAGCAGCTCGTTTCGGCGCAGCAACATGGACCGCTTTGCTATGCGCATGACCGATCTGGCCGCGGCGACCACCCGCCGTCGCGCGGACCGCGCCGCCGCCGTCGTGCCGAAGGCGCAGCTGCCGATCGAGGAGACCTACCGCTGGGCACTGTCGGAGTTCCGTGCGACCAGCCCGTTGGCGGTCGGCCAGGCGGTGGCGGCGATCAGCCGGTTCGATTCCTCGTCGTGGGTGGGCGAGATCGACGCGCCGACCTCGGTGGTTGTCACCCAGCGCGATCGGGTGATCGCCCCCGGGCGCCAGCGGTGGATCGCCCGTCAGATCTACGGGTGCACGAGTTATGAGATCGACGCCGGACATGCCTCTTGCGTGCTGGCGGCGGAGACCTTCAAGCCTGCGCTACTGGCTGCCTGCGCGTCGGTTGTCGGACGACTGAGCTGAGCCGGCCTTGCCTGCGGTCTTCGTGGCCGCAGGCCTGCGGGCCGCCGCCGTCTTCTTGACTGCTGCTTTCTTCGCCGGCGCTTTCTTGGCCGGCGCCCTCTGGGTGGGGCGGGTGCGCTCACGGGCCGCAGCGAGGAGTTCGGCGACCGCCTTGGGCATCTCGTCGGCCAGCAACCACGGATTGGGCACCTGCTCGAGGCAGGCGATGATGCCGATGTCGAGATGACCGTTGTTGGACAGCACCGTGATGTTCATGCCCGCACCGTGGAACACCGGCCCCAGGGGGTAGAGCCCGAGCACCTCGGCACCGAGAAAGTACATCGGCACCGGTGGCCCTGGCACGTTGGAGATCACCAAGTTGTGCACCACGGGGTGGCGTTCGGCGAGCCGTAGACCGGAGTACGCCCGCACCGCCAGGCCGAAGGTCGTCGGCGCGGCGAACTGGGCCCAGTCTTGCAGAATCGCGGCGCTGATGGTCTTGTGGTGCTCCTTGGTGACGACGTTGTCCCCGGCGATGGTCTCCAAGCGTTCCACGGCGTCGGCGACGTCGGTGGGCAGCGAGGCGAACAGTCCCGACACCGCGTTGCGCCCCTCGGCGTCGTCGCCTGTGACATCGCTGTCCTCGCGCACCGAGACCGGCACCATGGCCAGCAGCGAGTTGTCCGGCAGCTCGCCCCTGGCCTGGAGGTAGCCGCGCAGCGCGCCCGAGCACAGGGCGAGCACGACGTCGTTGACCTTCGTTCCGAAGGCTTCCTTGATCTCCTTGACCTCGGCGAGGCTGACGCCCGTATAGGCGATGCTGCGGTGGCCGGTGATGGTGCCGTTGAACGAGGTCCGGGGGGCGGTGAACGGGGGAGGCATCGCCGCGCCGCGACGTGCGCGCATGATCCAGTTGCCGGCGATGGCGACGGTGCCCGGCAACAGCTTGAGCATTTCCAGCGGTCGAAGGGCGATGTGCCCCAGGCCTTCTGCCGCCAGGCGCACATCGCTGGGGGCGCGCAGCGGCTTGTAGTTCTTGTCCGGCTGGGGCCGGGGGGCGTCGGGCTCGATGCCGCACAGGGCCGACATCAGGTTGGCACCGCTGACGCCGTCGACGCTGGCGTGGTGCATCTTCGTCAACACGGCGATCTTGCCGTCGGCCAGGCCCTCGATCACCCAGAACTCCCACAGCGGGCGCTTGCGGTCCAAAGGCTGCCCAGCAATGTGGGCACACGCCTCGGCGAGCTGCTCGCGATCGCCGGGCGCGGGCACGGCCGTGCGGTGCAGGTGGCGGTCGATGTCGAAGTCCGCGTCGTCGATCCACACGGGGTGATCGATGTTGAAGGCGGAGTCGTGCAGCTTCCTGCGGAAAGCCGGAGTTGCCCTGGTGCGCAAGAACAGCTCGTGTTTCAGCTTGTCGAAGGAGTAACCGCCAGGGACGGTCGACGGGTCGAGCACCAGCAGACCGCACACGTGCAGCAGCTGGGTGGGCGTCTCGAGGTAGAGAAAACTGGCATCGAGACCGCTGAGGCGTTCCATCCCCAGGATATTAGTCGGGAGTTAGAACAAGTTCTACGTACCGGATAGGATTATTTGATGCGCAATAGCTTTGTGGCCAGGCAGTTGGTGCAGCTCGGTTTCGTCGGCAACGCGGTGCGGCCCGTCCCCGCAACATGGGCCTCGATCCCGGAGTTCTTTGCGGGCTGGCTCACCGCGGAGCTCGCGCCACACCTGTTGGCCCTCAACGCGATCGACACGGCGTCGCACCTGGCCCGGCGTAAGCGCTCTCCGGTGGGTGTCGCGCTCGCCGCCGCGACCGCCGCCGGCTACGTCAAGCTAATCCGGGACGCGCAGCTCGCCAAGAGGGAGGTGGAGGACGCCCTGCGGGAGACCCTGGGGGCGGACTACGCGCACGGCCTGGAGCGCGAACCCGACGCCGACGACCTCGCCACGCCATGGGGACAGTTGCTCATGCCGTTCCGGATGACCAACAACAACGTGGTGCGCGAGTCGAACATCGCCTACGCCGCGGGCGGTCGCCGGTATCTGCTTGACGTGTATCACGGTACCGAGGAGCAGCACGGCAGGCCGGTGTTAATCCAGGTGCACGGCGGTGGATGGATCATCGGGCACAAGGCGCAGCAAGGTGTGCCGTTGATGCAGCACATGGCCGAACGCGGCTGGATCTGCGTGGCCCCCAACTATCCGCTGAGCCCGAAGGCTGCCTGGCCGGAGCATGTGGTGGCCCTCAAACGCGCGATCGCCTGGGTGCGCGAGAACATCGCCGACTACGGAGGAGATCCGTCGTTCATCGGCGTCACCGGCGGCTCGGCGGGCGGGCACCTCGCGACGTTGCTGGCGCTGACCAGCCACGACAAGTCGTGGCAGCCCGGCTTCGAGGACGCGGATACCTCGGTGCAGGTATGCGTGCCGCACTACGGGGTGTACGACTTTGCCGGACAGACTCAGACGGCGGCCGCGGTGGGGCGACGAGACAGCTTCCTGGCCCGCTGGGTGATGAAGAAGACCTGGGCGCAGGACCCGCAGCTGTTCCTGGACGCTTCGCCGCTGGAGCGGATCACCCCGCAGGCGCCTCCGTTCTTCGTCATCCACGGCAACCTGGACACCCTGGTACCGGTGCCGGAGGCCCGCGAGTTTGTGCAGCGGTTGCGCGCCGCCTCGGACAACCCGGTCGCCTACGCCGAGATCGCCGGTGCGCAGCACGCGTTCGACATCTTTCCCTCGATCCGCAGCGCCCACGTGGTGCGCGGCGCGGAACGCTTCCTCAACTGGGCCTACCGCAAGGCCACCGCGCAACCGGCGCCGGAGCCTACTGAGGACGACTGACCCGGCTCGCCCAACATAAAGGGTCGCGGTGGGCAGCCGTCATCTTGCGCCGCGCGGCGGGTGGATCGCCATCGTGAACTGGCGATCAACTGCGCAGGCCCTTCGCGGCCCAGATCCTATGATCGCTGCAGGCCTTTGCCTGCAGCGATGAGGTCGTGGGCAGTGGCGAACTTGACGCGGGGCCGCCCCGCTTCGTCTCCGCGTGCGCGTTCGGCCTGATCGATCGCGAGCACTTCCCGTTTGCCCACCGAATGGGGCTTACGGCGGCGCACCAACCGTGCGAAATCCCTCGCCGAACCCACGGGCTGCAACAGTTCGCGGCTGGTGGCGTCGTCGAGGAGTGCATCGACGGTTTCGGCAGCGCAGGTGCGGTTGGTTCCGATGCCGCCGGAGGGCCCACGTTTGATCCACCCCACCACGTACGTTCCGGTCACGCGCTGACCCCCGTCCGGGTCGACGACCCGGCCGGTGTGGTTGGGCACGGTGGCGGTGGCCGGATCGAAGGGCAGATCGGGAATCGGCCGTCCCCGGTAGCCGGTCGAGCGCAGCACGAGTCGCGTGCGGAGTGCGTCGTGCTGCCCCGTGGCTTCGACGCCGGACTCTCCCCGCATGGTGTTGCCGCTCACCGCGATGGTCTCGACGTGATGCTCACCGCGGAGCTCGGTCGGTGTGGACAGGAAGCGGAAGACAATCCGTTTGCCCTCCGGCGGAGGCGTGTGCCAGTCGATCTCCTCGCCGTCGACGTCAGCGAAGACCGCCGCTTTGCTGCCTGGCTCGGCACCGGCAATTGCGGCGCGGACCTCTGGGTGCTCATCGACCACCACCCGCACGCCGGGAAGATGCCGCAGCGCCAAGAACTCTGGGCGGGTGAACGCTGCCTGTTCGGGACCGCGCCGCCCGAGCAGGACGACCTCGCGCACCTTGCTGGTGCGTAGGGTCTTCAGGGCATGATCGGCGATATCGGTGCGGGCGAGATCTTCCGGGTCGGACAGCAGAATCCGGGCCACGTCGACCGCGACGTTGCCATTGCCGATGATCACGACGCGCTCCGCGGACAGATCGACCTCGCTGGGCCATACGTCGGGATGCGCGCTGTACCAAGCGACGAACGAGGTGGCCGACAAGCTGCCGTCAGGTCCTCGCCGTTAATGCCCAACGTCTTGTCGGCTGCGGCCCCGACCGCGTAGATGACGGCGTGGTGGTGTGCGGCGATCTCGGCGTGAGTGACGTCCTTACCGACCTCGACGTTGAGGTGCATTCGCAGCCGAGGGTGCTGGAACAGGCCGGCGAAGCTGTCCCCGATCTTCTTGGTCGAGGGATGGTCGGGCGCCACACCGAACCGGATGAGACCGCCGGGCACCGGTTGACGATCGAGCATGGTCACCTCGGCACCGATCCGCAGCAAGGACTCGGCCGTATAACAAGCGGCGGGCCCGGTGCCGATCACCGCGACCCGCACCGCGCCGATGTCGGCAGGCAATGAGCGGGGAAAACGGGGAGCGCTCCACGTGTTGTCCGTCGGATGTTCGGCGTAGTACTGCTGGTTCAGCTGGGCGTAGACGGTGTCGGGGCCCAGCAACCGGTCGGCGGGAAAGATGGCATCGACCGGGCATGCGTCAGCGCACGCCCCGCAGTCGATGCAGGTCTTCGGGTCGACGTAGAGCATCTCCGTCGACCCGAAATCGGGCTCGTCCGGGGTGGGGTGAATGCAGTTGACCGGGCACACCGATACGCACGATGCGTCGTTGCAGCAGTTCTGGGTGATCGCGTAGGCCATCAGAGCATGTGGGCGCGCTGGTAGATGGCCATGGCCGGCCGGGTCAGCAACCCGGACTGGGCCAGAAAGTCCATCAGGTGCGCACAGCTCGACCGCATCAACGCATGGTGGTGGTTATTTGTGCGTGCCTGTTCCGCCGCTCGATTGACGTCCAAACCGGCCGCGGCGTAGACCCCCTTGTTGACCATGTTCGACACGATGACGTAAGCAGCGATCGCGATCACCAGGCTGCTGGTGCGCCGCCGCATCGGGCCCGCGCCCTGCATCTTCTCCCGGATCTCCTGGCGGGCGAACTTCATGTGCCGGGACTCCTCGACGACGTGGATCTTGCTCGTCGTGCGCACCATCGCCAGCACGTTCTCACCGCGCATCCAGTCTCGCTGCATGACGTCGAGAACCTCTTCGGCGACCAGAATGCCGCCGTAGGCCGTCTCGGCGGAGGCCAACGCCTTGAACGCCCGCCCCAGCTCGATGCTCGCCTTGGTCGGAAAGTACGTGGAGGCGCCCATTTTCTCGCAGGCACGGGCGAACATGATCGAGTGCCGGCACTCGTCGGCGATCTCCGTCAGGGCAAACTGAAAGTCCGAGCGCGCGGTGTCGGTGACGTACTTGTCGCGCAGCACCATCTGCTGCAGGATCATTTCGAACCAGATGCCGGTACTCATGATCGAACACACTTCGTGCCGGGTCAGGGTGACCTTCTGCTGCTGGGTCATCTCTTCCCACAGCGGAGTTCCGTACAGGGTGCTCCACTCCGGATTGAGCCCGTACAGATCGTCGGGCAGCGGCGATTCCCAGTCCACCTCCTCCGACGGGTCATAGGACAACACCGCCGCAGAGTCGAGGAGGCGGCGGGACACGTCTTCGTCCACGTTGGTAAGGGCGGGCGACGAGATGGAAGTGATGGTCATGACTGCTCCCCAAAGTTCGGCGTGACCGTGTCAACGACAGTTGCTGCTATTCCTGGTAACACTAACTGGGCGGGTTCTGCAGAGGGTCGTGCGCACCTCACGTGGGGATCACCGCACCGGCTACCGCACGGTGCGCTACGCGCTGGGTACGAGGACGCACCGGGTGCCGGTGTAAATGGTGGGCATGCACTTGTTGCAGTGCACGCACAGGCCCGTGCTGGTCTGCCCGGCGGCGTAGCGGTTGATCAGATCCGGCTCGCGCAGCAACGCCCCGCGCCATCGCCACAAATTCGAAGCCCTCCGCCAGGCCCTGCTCAATGCTGGACAGCTCATTGATGCCACCGAGCAGGATCAACGGCATGGACAGCGCCGCGCGGAACTGCCGCGCAAAGGGCAGGAAGAACGACTCCTCGTACGGGTACTCCGGGAACATCAGCTGCTTGCCGAACGCTCGCAGTCCCCATCCGACGAGCTTGGACTGCTGCGCCGCCATCTCCCGCAGCGGCACCTCGCCGCGGAAGAAGTACATGCCGTTGAGTAGGGAGCTGCCCCCGGTGAGCTCCAGGGCGTCGAGGTGTCCGTCGGCCTGCAGCAGCGCCGCGATCTGCAGGCTCTCCTCCAGCCACGGACCCTTGGGTACGCCGTCGGCCATACTGAACTTGGCGATGACGGCGACCTGCCGCCCCACCGCCTCCCGCACCGCGGCCACCACCCGGCGCGGGAAGCGGGCGCGGTTCTCGACGCTGCCGCCGAACTCGTCCGTACGGCGGTTGAGGTTGGGGCTCAGGAACGACGACAGCAGGTAATTGTGGCCCAGATGCACCTCCAGAGCATCAAAACCAGCGTCTACGGCCACCACGGCGGCACGGGCGAACTCGCCCACCACCTGGTCCAGCTGCTCATGGGTGGCCGCCCGGACCAAGCCCATCGCCGGTGCACTGAACCGCGTCGAGGGACCCATGGTGGGCACGCTGGTGTTGGCGACGTAGCCCGCGTGTCCCAGCTGCGCCGACGCCAGTGCGCCCTCGGCGTGCACCGCGTCGGTCAGGCACTGCAAGTCGCCCCGATGCTCGGCGTCCATGACCAAGGTGTTGCCGTTGACCCGCCCACCACGGGAGACAGCGCAGTAGGCCACCGTCGTCATCGCCGCCCCACCGCGCGCCACCCGGGTGTGGAAGTCGATGAGTTCCTGGCTGACCGCGCCCCGCGGCATCACACCCTCGAAGGTCGCCGCCTTGATGATGCGGTTGCGCAGGGTCAGCGGCCCCAGCGTGGCGGCCTCGAAGGGAGCGGTCATCGCATTGTCCTCTCGCTCGGAGTGGGAAATGTGTCGAGCAGGGCCTGCCGCACGGGGCGCCACGACAGACCCAGCTCAGTCAGCGTCCGGGAGTCGTCGGTGGGTGTCGCGGTGGTGAGGAGCCAGACGGCCTCGTAGCTGATGCCCGGCGACACCGGCAGCACCTTCGCCGCCAGGTCGCACGCGCGACCGAGCGCCTTCATGGCGCCCTTGCTCACCGGCAGGCGACGGATTCGACGGCCATTGCCCTCCTCGAGCAGGTCGACCAGAGTGGCGAAAGGCACCATCACGCCGCCACAGACGTAACGCCGCGGGCCCTGGCCTGGCCGCATCACCGCGGCGTGGACGTCGGCCACGTCCCGGACGTCGATCATCGCCATGCCGCCATCGAACACCGGCGCCACGCCGTAGCGGAGCATGCCCGCCCACCCCGTCGCGGTGATGCCCCGCTGGGTCCCTGCCGCCGGACCGATCACGCTGGAGGGGTAGGTGATGACCACCGGCGCGCCCCCGGCCTGCAGCGCGCGGGCGATGCGGTCGGCCGCCGACTTGGTGCGTCCGTAGGCGCTGCGTCCGTCCGCGGTGGGACTGTCCGGTCCGATCACCGGGTCCGGGCAGGGAAACAGCGCGCTGTAGCTGGCGACGTGCACGATGGGATCCAGCCCCAAGCCCACCGCCCGGGTGAGCAGGGTGGCCGTGGCCTGCGTGTTCACCTGCCACATCAGGGCCTCTCGCCGGTCGTCCACCCCGACGATGCCCGCGGCGTGCAACACTGCGTCGCAGCCGGTGAGCAGCGCGGCGACGACGGCGGAATCCCGGACGTCGCCGACCACTGCCGCATAGTCGGTCGGCCTGATGTCCAGTGCTCCGAGGGACTTCTCGGGGTGCTCGGCGGGATGGATCAGAAGTCGCAACTGGTGGCCGGCCGCGAGCAGCGCCTTCGCCGAGTGTGCTCCGATGTACCCCGTGGCACCGGTAACCGCGATCCTCATTCGACTTACGGTACCACTGGCCCCATAAGGAGAGTAGCGGGATGGCAGAGTCGATCGGGCGTCCGCGGGATCCGCGCATCGACGCCGCCGTGCTCGCCGCCACCAGAGAGCTGCTGCTGGAGGTGGGCTGGGACGAGATGAGCCTGCGTGCCATCGCCGTCCGCGCGGGTGTCGGTCGCGCTGCGCTGCACCGCAGATGGCCGTCCAAGGCGCACCTCGTACTCGACGCGATCCTCGGTACCGCACCAGATCTCACCCCGTTCGAGGGCACCGACCGCGCAGGCTGGGTCCGCTGGGTGGTGGATGGCAGCGCGGAGCTGTTCGCCCGCCCCGAGGTGCGCGCCGCCGTTCCCGGCC